>CAMBLS010000144.1 GCA_945868485.1 uncultured Lachnospiraceae bacterium
AGGGAAAAACCTATGCCGTGCTGGGATGTGGAGTAGATGTATGCTATCCGGCTTCAAATCGGAGGCTCTATCAGGAAATTATAGATATGGATGGTGGTATTTTGTCGTCCTTTCCTCCTGGAACACAGCCTCTTAAGCGGCATTTCCCAGAACGAAACCGGATTGTTGCAGGACTGTCAGACGTGGTTTTGGTGGTAGAAGCAAGATTAAAGAGTGGCACATGGATTACGGTAGATATGGCATTGGAACAGGGAAAAAGTGTTTATGCAGTTCCAGGGAGGCTTACCGACAGATTGAGCGATGGATGCAATTATTTGATACGTCAGGGAGCTGGGATTGCGCTTACACCAAAGGATGTTTTATCGGAACTGTCAGTGCTTGAAAACCGGAAAGGGATAAATGGAAATAAATGGCAGGAAGAACAAGCCAAGGAACCTGTATGGGGCAAGCAGGAAGAAGGAATCGTGCGGTTTCTAGACGGGTATCCGAAATCTCCCGATGAAATAATGGAAAATATGCAGAAAAGTGGGGAGACGATAGAGCTTACAGATCTGTTAGCGGAATTAATGGAATTATGCATGGAGAAAAAGATCAGACGAACAGGAGGCAACTATTTCGTAAGAGTGTATGATGGATGACTTTCAAAAATGAGTGTGATATAATACAAAAACCCGAAGGGAAGAGAAAAATTGAGAAATGGAGAAATATATGAATACGTTTTTTTATGAAGTGGTGAGCATTGATGGAGATTATGCTAATTTAAGAAGGACAGATATAGAATCGGATGAGCTTAAGCTTGTGGCAAGAGCATTGCTGCCACCGGAAATTACAGAGGGGTGCAGGTTAAAGTATGAGTGGATGCAGTATGAAGTCTTAGATAAATAAGAGGAGCAGTATGGCAAATGTTGAAGGGGTTTTGTCAGGTGTATGCGTAGCTGCTCTGATTGTGATTGCTGTTGTTGACGAAAGGACCCTTGAAATTCCACCAATCTGTAACTGGCTGATAGGAATTGCCGGAGGAATTCATCTGCTGATGGATCTGCCACATGTTATGGAGTATGTGGCGGGGATGTGTTGCGTCAGTGGAATCTTTATAATCGTATATTGGCTGACAGGGGGAAGAGCCATTGGCGGTGGAGATATTAAGCTGATGGCGGCAGCAGGGCTTTTTCTGGGATGGAAAAAGATCCTTCTGGCGCTTCTTGTTGGCTTTGCAAGCGCTACGGTAATCCATTGCCTGCGTATGAGGCTGATGGGAAGAGGCAGGGTTCTTGCATTGGGACCATATCTGGCATTTGGAATTTTTACAGCTATGTTATATGGAAGTGAAATAATAACGTGGTACTCAAATTTTCAATTTTTTTACTTGCAACCATTTGGAAAGTAGTGTATAGTGAAGCACGTTATAAGTTTCAAGAAAAAAGGGGATACATTATGGCAAAATATCTGGTAATTGTGGAATCACCAGCTAAAGTAAAGACAATTAAGAAGTTTTTGGGTTCTAATTATGAGGTGGCAGCAAGCAACGGACATGTCCGTGACCTTCCCAAAAGTCAGTTGGGAATTGACATTGAGCATGATTATGAGCCTAAATATATTACCATTCGCGGCAAGGGTGATATTTTAGCGAACTTGAGAAAAGAAGTAAAAAAGGCAGAAAAAATTTATCTGGCAACAGACCCTGACCGTGAGGGGGAGGCCATTTCGTGGCATCTTTTTATTGCGTTGAAGCTGGAAGGAAAGAAGGTATATCGTATTACCTTTAATGAAATTACCAAAAATGCTGTGAAGGAGTCCCTGAAAAATGCAAGGGAAATCAATATGAATCTGGTAGATGCCCAGCAGGCGAGGCGTATGCTGGATCGTATGGTTGGATACCGTATTTCTCCGCTTTTGTGGGCAAAGGTAAAAAGGGGATTGAGTGCGGGACGTGTGCAGTCAGTTGCACTTCGCATTATCTGTGACAGAGAAGAGGAAATTAACAGTTTTATTCCGGAAGAATATTGGACATTGGATGCGTCATTTGCACTGCCAGGAGAAAAGAAGCCTCTGGTGGCAAAATATTATGGAAAGAAGGACAGTAAGGCAGTAATTTCATCCAGAGAAGAGATGGATGAAATTTTAAAGGATATAAAAAATGCAGAGTTTAAAGTGGGTGAGGTAAAGAAAGGAGAGCGTATCAAGAAGGCGCCCCTTCCATTTACAACCTCAACCCTGCAGCAGGAAGCAAGCAAGGTGTTGAATTTCTCTACACAGAAGACCATGCGCCTTGCTCAGCAGTTATATGAAGGGGTTGAAATTAAAGGCAGTGGTACTGTGGGTATCATTACCTATCTGCGTACGGATTCCACCAGAGTCTCCAAAGAAGCAGAGATCATGGCAGAAGAATACATTAGGAAGACATATGGTCCTGAATATTCGGCAGGAAGCAGCACAGCATCAAAGAGTGACAAAAAGATTCAGGATGCCCATGAAGCAATCAGACCTACAGACCTAAACAGAACACCTGTTGAAATGAAGGAATCCTTATCAAGAGATCAGCTGCGGCTTTACCAACTGATTTGGAAACGGTTTGCAGCCAGCAGAATGCAGCCTGCAAAGTATGAAACAACTTCTGTAAAAATAGATGCAGGAGAACATCGTTTTACAGTGGCAGCTTCCAAGCTTGTTTTTGATGGTTTCATGAGCGTTTATACACAGGAGGATGACAAAGAAGAAACGAATACGCTGGTAAAGGGAATAGAGGTATCTACGCCTCTTAAACTGGTGGATTTTGAAGAAAAACAGCATTTTACTCAGCCGGCACCCCATTATACAGAAGCATCTTTAGTGCGTGCTCTTGAGGAACTGGGCATTGGACGTCCAAGTACCTATGCACCTACGATCACTACTATTCTGGCAAGACGATATGTGGTAAAGGAAAATAAGAATCTTTATGTGACTGAACTTGGAGAAGTTGTCAACAATATGATGAAGGATGCCTTTCCGAGTATTGTGGATGTGAATTTTACAGCAAATCTCGAAGCGCTGCTTGATGGTGTGGAGGAAGGAAATGTAAACTGGAAGACGGTTGTCTCCAATTTTTATCCTGATTTGGATGAGGCAGTTAAGATTGCCGAAAAAGAGCTCCAGGAGGTTGATATTAAGGATGAGGTTTCTGATGAGGTCTGCGATGTGTGTGGCAGACAGATGGTAATCAAATACGGACCTCATGGAAGATTTCTGGCGTGTCCCGGATTTCCTGAATGCCGCAATACAAAGCCTTATTTTGAAAAAATCGGTGTGGATTGTCCTAAGTGTGGCAAGGATATTGTAATGAAAAAGACCAAAAAGGGCAGAAAATATTACGGATGTATTGATAATCCGGAATGCGATTTTATGGTCTGGCAGAAACCATCAAAGGAGAAGTGCCCTAAATGCGGTTCCCTCATGCTATATAAAGGAAATAAGCTTGCGTGTATGGATGAAAATTGCGGATATGTAACAAAAAATTCTGAAACAGACAAATAAGTCAGAAAATTTCTGATAATTAGCGAAATTATATAAAAAATTTTGACTAAGACGTTGAAATTGCCTAAACTCTGTGGTACAATCATTTTGATAGTTTTGTGCGGGAGGTATGGCATGAGCAGCGTACAGTTATTAGATAAAACCAGAAAGATTGGTAAACTTCTTCATAATAACAATTCCAGCAAGGTCGTTTTTAATGACATTTGTTCTGTGTTGTGTGAGATATTGTCTTCGAATGTGCTGGTAATCAGTAAAAAGGGAAAGGTACTGGGCGTAGGTGATGCACCCGGTGTTGATTCCATTACGGAATTGATTGTGGATCAGGTTGGCGGTTTTATAGATTCCATGCTGAACGAGAGACTGTTGTCAGTTCTTTCTACTAAAGAAAATGTAAATCTGGCAACCCTTGGCTTTGAAGAGGAAGATATCAGAAAATTTCAGGCTATTATTACACCGATAGAGATTGCAGGTGAGAGACTGGGGACTCTCTTCATTTATAAATGTACACAGCAGTATGACATTGATGATATCATTCTCTGCGAGTATGGCACTACGGTAGTTGGACTAGAAATGCTTCGTGCAGTGAATGAGGAAAATGCGGAAGAAAGCCGTAAGCTTGCAGTGATTAAGTCAGCAATCAACACACTGTCCTATTCGGAAATGGAGGCAGTGGTTCATATATTTGAGGAATTAAACGGGATGGAAGGAATTCTGGTTGCCAGCAAGATTGCTGACAGGGTAGGGATTACCCGATCTGTGATTGTCAATGCACTTCGTAAGTTTGAAAGTGCGGGAGTGATTGAATCCAGATCCTCCGGAATGAAGGGAACTTACATTAAGGTTCTGAATGATATGGTGTTTGAGGAAGTCGAAAAGCTTAAGGAAGAAACTGGCAGATAAATTAAATATTCACATAAAGGATTATGATGAAAGTAAAAGGATTTATGAAGCGGGAAGCAGATTAAGTCCTTTTTTGTTTTATAGGTAATTAGACCTAAAAACAATATATTGGGTTGTTATGTATACCAGATGCACAATATGAAGTATATTGTTTTGATTTTTTTGCAAAAAAGACCTTGTCTTTTTAGGTAAATAATCTATAATGTAATAAGGTGGGTGAAGTATGCGCAGATTTGTAGCGAGCATTGAATTTGCGTGGCAGATGCCTGAGAAAGGAGTTATCAGATGATTAACAGTAACGTATTTGATTATGTGAACGTGATTGGAAAAGCAGCAGATGCATCATGGCTGAGAAATGACATTTTAGCCAATAATATTGCAAATGTTGATACGCCTGGATACAAAAGGCAGGATGTCAATTTTGAATCACAGCTTCGCAGGGCATTGGGGAATTCCAGATATCAGACAGTGGATTCCAAGGTCGCTCATGTGACAGGTACAGAATTGGAGCCCAGGGTGTATACCGATTCAGCCAACTTCTCCTACAGATTAGATGGTAATAATGTAGATATTGATACAGAAAATGTGGAACTGGCATCCAACCAGATTAAGTATAATGGATTGATCAACAGTATTAATCAGGAATTTACTAACTTGAAATTAGTTATGAAATAAGTGGGAGGAGGTAAGGAAAAATGAGCATATTCAGTTCTTTTAATATTAATGCATCCGGTATGACAGCACAGCGGTATCGTATGGACACAATCTCTGAGAATGTGGCAAACGCAAACACCACAAGGACACAGGATGGAACTCCCTACAGGCGTAAGGTGGTAACCTTCGAGGAACGGGGACCGGCAGTTGGAAGCTTCAGCAGCTTCCTTGGCAGCGCCAGCAGTAAATTTCAGGGTCAGGGGGTTAAGGTGAGTAAGGTTGTAGAAGACAACTGGACACAGATGAACATGGTTTATGATCCCTCACATCCTGATGCCGATGAGAACGGCTATGTTACATATCCTAACGTAAATATTGTGACAGAAATGACAAACTTGATTGATGCGAGTCGTTCCTATGAGGCGAATGCAACTGCTTTTAACGCAAGCAAGACTATTGCCACCAAAGGGTTGGAAATGGGTCAGGCTTAATGGAAAGGGGATAAAGGCAAATGGATATTTCATCTTTTTACAATTTGTCATCTGGTGCAGTGCGTCAGGCGGCGGAAAATTCTTCTGCTTCAAAATTGCGTCAGTCAACAGGAGAATTTGGAAGCATTTTTGATAAAGCGCTGGAAAGTCTGAACACTACCAACGCATATCTTTCTGATGCGGAAAATGAAGAAATCAGGTGGGCATTGGGGGAAACGGAAAACACTCATGAGCTTACCATTGCGCTTCAAAAGGCATCCACTGCCTTACAGTATACGGTGGCAGTAAGGGATAAGGCGCTGGAAGCATACAGGGAAATTATGCAGATACAGATTTAAACAGGGAAGTAAGGGTAAGAAACGAAAGAAAGGTAAATTATGGCAGACAGGGTAAAGGAGCTTTTGAATAAGGTTTTGGAGTGGTGGAATAAGTTCTCCGCTAGGCAGAAGACATTTATCATATGTGCGGCAGCAGGTGTTATTCTGGCATTTGCAATTTTGATTACCGTGCTCACAAAACCCCAGTACATTGTGCTGGTAAATTGTGAAAGCACCAAGGAAGCATCGGAGATCGTGGAACTTCTGGAGGGGGAAGGTCTTGACTATCAGGTTTCTGATGATGGTTACCAGATTAAAATAAATAAAAATCAGCAGTCGGATGCCAGCCTTTTGCTTGGTGCCAATGATATTCAGGCGTATACCTATACCATAGACAATGTAACAGATGGCGGATTCAGCACCACGGAGGCAGACAAGCAGAAGCGGTATGAACTCTATCTGGAAAACAGAATTGCCAATGACATTATCGGAAAGTTCACTTCCATCAAGAGTGCAGTGGTAGATTTATATATTCCTGAAAAGGATGGCACATTAATTAAAACGGAAGAAGAGTCATCCATCTGGATTGTACTTGAACTGGAAGGAGATTTTACCACAGAAAATGCAGCAGGACTTGCCAAGGCGGTTGCAGTGGCGATTGGAAATAAGACCTCTGAAAATGTGGTGATTATGGATACTGCCGGAAATATGCTGTTTTCAGGAGATGACAGCTACAGTGCGGCAGGCACGGCAAGCTCTCAGATGGGTGTAAAGTCCCAGTGGGAAACAAAACTGAAAAATGATGTGAGACAGGTTCTGTTGGGAACCAATGAGTTTGATA
>CAMBLS010000145.1 GCA_945868485.1 uncultured Lachnospiraceae bacterium
AATTGAAAATTTTGTAATGGAACAGGCAAATGTGCTGGTGGAAAACCTGGAGGTAAAGATTCTGCCTGCGGTCATGGGGAAATCTGTAGATTACATGAAAAACATTGTAAGCTTTGTCAGTTTTCTGGTGATAATGATGATAGCTGTTCTTTTGATGATGAAGGATTATGATCGGCTTGTAGAGAAATTTAAGAAAGATGATAGTTTAAAAGGTATCAGAGAAGTAGGAGACAAGGTAGTTATCTATGTAAAAACATTTGTAAAGGCACAGATTATTATTCTTTGCATTATCAGCACTATTTGCGCCCTCACTTTAGGGCTTATAGGTATGCAGGGAGGGGTATTCTATGGAATTTTGACAGGTGTCATGGATATGCTTCCTTTTATTGGAACAGGAATTATGCTTCTGCCTCTGGTTCTTTTCAATTTGATTAATGGAGAATTCTGGAGAGCTCTTTGCTGCTTCTTATTGTATGCGGTGTGTGCTTTTATCCGGGAGTTTTTAGAACCTAAATTGATTGGAGAACAAACCGGTGTTTGGCCTGTAGGAATTTTGTTTTCTGTCTTTGCAGGATTGCGCCTATTTGGCGTTTGGGGAATCATTAAAGGACCTTTAGCCTTAGTTATCATATGCGAAATTTGTAAATACTTGTGGAGTTACAGAAATAGAGAAGGGAAGGAGTAAAAACTATATTATAATAGAGAATACAAAGAAAATTGCAGGAAAAAAATTTCCCTGCTATACTTATTACAATTATAAAAAATAATAATGTAGGTGGAATTGTGTTAAAAAATGTAGGGAGTATATTTACAACTGCATATTTGCTGTTGATGTTTGGCATATATCCTTTTTTTATGGATCAGGGATATGTAAATATTGGAGATAGCAAGTACCGTTTTTTTATTTATTGCTCGTTGGGGGCGCTGGCGATTCTTTCTCTTATTGGTGTAATACATGTATTACAGGTTGTATCCCAGCGTTATAAGGAGAAAGAAGCATACCTGATCAATTGGGATAACTTATCGATTACAGGATTATTTGTACTTTTGTATGCCACAGAAATATTTATTTCATATACCTTGTCTGACTATCGGCAGGAGGCATTGTGGGGAACAGAAGGATGGAATATTGGATTAATTCTGCTGCTTGCTCTGTGTGGTTTGTACTTTTGGCTCTCTCTGTTTTGGGATGGAAAATCGTACATATGGTATGTCTGCATGGCAGCATCAGCTATGGTGTTTATTCTGGGTATTTTGGATAGATTTTCTGTTTATCTTCTCCCATTGGAGGTCAGAGATCCGGCATTTATTTCTACCCTTGGAAATATTAATTGGTTTTGTGGATATTTGTCGGTATTGTCACCCATAGGCATCAGTATATTTTTGTTTCATTCTCCTACAGGTGCAAAGCGTTGGATAAGCGGAATTTATATAGGGATTGCCTTTATTGCAGGATTTTGCCAGGGCAGCAGCAGTGTCATGCTCTTTTGGAGTGCATTGTTTTTTATAATATTGTGGATATCCACGGCAAGGAAATCGTGGCTTGTGGACTGCTTTCTTCTTGTTTCTCTCTGGGGATTTTCGGCACAAGCAGTAAGGATAATGCGTATTTTAGCTCCAGATGGATATAATTATGATACAAACAGTCTGTGTGCACAATTAACTGATTCAAGTATTACATTTTGGGTAGGAGTAATTTCGTTTGGAATTTATTTGTTACTTAAGCTCAAATCACATAAATGGAAAGAAATAGATTCTGAAATGCAGATACTGATAAGAAGGCTCATAACCGGGCTTTTGGCAGGTGCAGTTCTTATATGGATGTTTTTGGCAGGTGTAAACACTTGGATAGGGATTCCGGGATTTGAAAAGTACAGCAGTTTATTGCTGAATCATTCCTGGGGAAATGGCAGAGGTGCTACATGGCAGGCAGGAATTAACGCTTTTCGGGAAATGACCTTTATACATAAGCTATTTGGAGTGGGACCTGATTGTTTTTCAAGTTATGTTTATTCATTGCCGGATGTGGCTGCGATGTTGAGGGAAAATTTTGGAAGCAGCAGGCTGACAAATGCACATAATGAATTGTTGACCGGACTTGTAAATATCGGTATTTTTGGAATTTGTTTCTATTTGGGTATTTTTCTTTCATTAATTGGAAGGTGCATGAAAACGGCAAAAGACAATCCGGCTCTTTTTCTCTATGTAGTCTGTCTGTTTTGTTATCTGGCACATAATATGGTAAGTTTTGCTCAAGTGTTGAATTTACCTTTTGCTTTTCTTCTGATTGCAATGGGTGAGAAAGAGTTAAAAATGTATAGAAAAAAAGAGATAAATATTGACAATAAAACGCAGTGTTTTTAAAATAATATAAAAACTAAGAATGATTCTTGCAAAGAGAAAACCACACCAAGAAGTTGTCCAGGAGACAGAAGGGGGGAAGATATGACATTTAACGAAAAAGAGTACATGAACAAGAAATTTCTCATGGGATACAGTATTATTATTTCTGTGCTGTTTATTGCATATATTATCGAGCTGATAAAAGGAAACAGGACGCCCGGGTATATTGCAGTATTTACATTAATCCTCTTAGTGCCGTTAATTTTGTCAATACTGACTTACTCAAAAAACAAAACCAGTTTAATGGTCAGGTACATTGGAGTATTTGGATATGAGGTTTTATATGCATTTGTCTTACTGACATCAGTAAGTATTTTGTCATTTGTATATGTTCTTCCCATGATTGTTCTGGTGGTGCTGTATCAGGATGGTAAGTTTTCGTTAAAGGTTGGAGGAGCCTCTATTCTGATTAATGCAGTTTATATTGCAATGCGCTTTATACAGGGAGGCGTCCAGAAAGCAGATATTGTCAATTTTGAAATAGAAATGGCTGTTGTGATTTTGGTAGTAGGTTTGTGTTTCTTATCGTCCATGGTATTAGAAAGAATCAGTAAGCAGAGGCTTCAAACGATTCAGCAGGAGAAGGAACGGGGAGAAAGAATTTTAAACCAGATTCTGGAGGTCAGTGGAAGTCTTGTAACTGAAATATCAGAAATTGCCACTGAGTCTAGGAAGATGGCAGAGCAGGGGGAACGCAGTAAGCTGGCAATAGATGGAATTGTGGAAGGAACCAATGATCTGGCCAATACCGTTCAGAATCAGCTTCAGATGACAGAAAATATTGGGAAGCTGACCGATGAAAGCAGTGAAATTGTAGATGAAATGCAGAAAAAATTTAAGGCTACAAGAGAAGTTACGGAAATCGGAAGCAAGGATATCTTTGAACTGGGCAAAGCGTCAGAGCAGAACGGCATAGCCGGTCATGAAGTGCATGAGACGATGAACAGCTTGTTGCAGCAGACAAATGAGGTAAGTGAAATTCTGCAGATGATTCAAGGAATTACCGCACAGACTACACTTCTGGCATTGAATGCCAGTATTGAGGCTGCTCATGCAGGCGAAGCTGGCAAAGGATTTGCAGTAGTTGCTGATGAAATCAAAAAGCTTGCGACAGAAACAGAAGAGGCAACACATCAGATTAAGGGAATTTTGGACGAGCTGGTTAAACAGACAGATGTTGCAGAGGTGAGTGTAAACAGTCTGGTTGAGTCTAATGCAAGACAGGCGGAATTGGTAGAAAGGACTCGTTCAGCTTTTGACCGGATTAAGTCCGATATTGAAGATGTAGCAAATAATGTAGAAAAGCAATTTACCAACATGAGTCAGATTAAGGACAGCAATCATGAAATTGTGCAATATGTGGAAGGCTTAAGCGCATTTAGTGAAGAGCTGTTTGCCAATTCGGAAAACACCAAAAATCTTACAGATGAAACGATTGAAGGAACCAGAATCGTAAATAATCTGTTGGATAATGCCATGAAAGAAGTTGAGGCATTAAAGGCAGTTCTATAGGCACTAGTCTTGACAAATGTTTAAGAATTCCCTACAATCATGGTACATGGCACGATGTTTTTAAGTATCAGAAAATCGAATAAATCTTCATATAGAAGAGTGAACATGGCGTGGAAGAGGAATAGTACATACGTAAAAGCCAGCAGAGAGAGAATCCTTTCTGCGTGTTTATCGCATCAGATAAGCGCGGAAAGTGCTGAAAGATTCTTTGGCGGAGAAGCATGGAACCTACCTTGGAGCTCTGCATGAAAATGTAGCGTAACACCGGCGATAACGGTAAGAGAAGAGAATGGTTAACGCATTAATTAGGGTGGTACCGCCGGTTTTCGGTCCCTTTAGGGTCAGAGAAGGTGTGCCCCCTTTTTTATTTGAGAAAGGACAAAAATTGTAAAACAGGAAAGGTGAGAAAAATGGCTGAAAAGAAATTAGTAGAAGCAATTACATCCATGAGCGAAGATTTCGCACAATGGTACACAGACGTGGTAAAAAAAGCAGAGTTAATCGATTATTCAAACGTAAAGGGATGTATGGTAATTAAGCCTGCAGGATATGCTATTTGGGAGAATATCCAAAGACAGCTTGATGAAAGGTTTAAAGCGACAGGTGTAGAAAATGTGTATATGCCCATGTTTATTCCGGAAAGTCTTCTTCAAAAGGAAAAGGATCATGTAGAAGGTTTTGCACCTGAGGTTGCATGGGTAACACATGGAGGACTGAATCCGCTCCAGGAGAGAATGTGTGTAAGACCCACTTCTGAGACCTTGTTCTGTGATTTCTATAAAGGCGACATTCATTCTTACCGTGATCTGCCAAAGGTTTATAATCAATGGTGCAGTGTTGTACGTTGGGAAAAGGAAACAAGACCATTCCTTCGTTCCAGAGAATTCTTATGGCAGGAGGGACATACTGCTCACGCAACTGCAGAACAGGCAGAGGAGAGAACAGAACAGATGCTGAACGTATACGCTGATTTCTGCGAAGAAGTGCTGGCAATTCCTGTTGTAAAAGGACGTAAGACAGATAAAGAAAAGTTTGCGGGAGCAGAAGCTACTTATACTATTGAGGCATTGATGCATGATGGTAAGGCACTTCAATCCGGTACCAGCCATAACTTTGGCGATGGCTTTGCAAGAGCCTTCGGTATTCAGTTTACGGATAAAGACAATCAGTTGAAATATGTGCATCAGACTTCATGGGGAATGTCTACCAGAATTATCGGTGCAATTATCATGGTACATGGAGACGATTCGGGTCTGGTACTTCCTCCTAAGATTGCACCTACGCAGGTGATGATTATTCCAATTCAGCAGAAAAAGGAAGGGGTTCTTGATAAAGCTTATGAGCTCCGTGACAGACTCAGCAATTTCCGTGTAAAGGTAGATGATAGTGACAAGAGTCCCGGATGGAAATTTTCCGAGCAGGAGATGCGTGGCATTCCCATGCGTGTGGAAATCGGTCCTAAGGACATTGAAGCAGGTAAGTGTGTAATCTGCCGCCGCGATACCAGAGAAAAGATTGAAGTAGAGATAGATAAATTGGAGGAGACCGTTGCAGATCTTCTGGTTCAGATTCAGACAGATATGTTGGATAGAGCAAAGAAGCATCTGGAAGCGCATACTTATACAGCAACAAACAGAGAAGAATTTGAACAGATTTTTGCTGAGAAGACAGGATTTGTAAAAGCAATGTGGTGTGGAGAAACTGCCTGTGAAGAGGCTATAAAGGAAAATATGGCAGTTACCAGCCGTTGTATGCCATTTAAGCAGGAATGTTTATCGGATACCTGTGTATATTGTGGAAAACCTGCAAAGAAAATGGTTTACTGGGGCAGAGCTTATTAAAATAAGGGAATAAATGGATGCAGAATACAACCATGATACAGTTGCCTGAAAAAGTTCAATACATCATAAATACAATCATGGAGGCCGGCTACGAAGCGTATGCAGTAGGCGGCTGTATTCGTGATTCCATTTTGGGAAGGGTGCCCGATGATTGGGACATTACTACATCAGCAACTCCCTATCAGGTAAAAGAAATTTTTAAACGCACGGTTGACACGGGAATTAAGCATGGAACGGTTACTGTAATGATCGATAAGGAAGGCTTTGAAGTAACCACATACCGGGTTGATGGAGAATATGAGGATAGCAGACATCCTAAAGAAGTAACGTTTACAGCAAATTTGATAGAAGATTTAAAGAGAAGAGATTTTACCATCAATGCCATGGCCTATAATGATCAGGCAGGTCTGGTGGATGTGTTTGAGGGCATGTTGGATATTCGAAAGAAAAGGATTCGATGTGTTGGAAACCCAAGGGAACGTTTTAGCGAAGATGCTCTTCGCCTGATGCGTGCGGTAAGATTTTCTGCTCAGCTGGGATATGAAATTGAGGAGGAGACTGCGGAGGCAATCAGGGAATTGTCATCGAATTTAACTCATATCAGTGCAGAGAGAATCCAGACGGAACTAATAAAGCTGATTATTTCTCCTCATCCTGAAAATCTTCGGATTGCTTATGAACTGGGAATTACCGGGGTTATTTTGCCGGAATTTGATGCCTGTATGAAAACACAGCAGAGAAATCTTCACCACTGTTATAGCGTAGGAGAACATATAATAAAATCCATGCAGGAGATAAGGCCGGATAAGGTTATGCGCCTTGCAATGCTTTTTCATGATATCGGAAAGCCCCAAACAATCAGTCAGGATGATAGTGGCATTCATCATTTTTATGGACATCCGTCAGTTTCCGAAAAAATGACGAAAGAAATTTTAC
>CAMBLS010000146.1 GCA_945868485.1 uncultured Lachnospiraceae bacterium
ATTTGTCAGACTGTAAATTACAGTTGTGTAGAATATGCGAGGGATAGCCATTTGATGTGCTATCCCTCAAGTTTTGTTGAAGTATTTTATTTTTTCATCAGTTCGACACCGGCCTTCCAAGCAGTTGCAACTTTTTCTCCAGTGGAGTAGTAACCATTCTGGAATTGATCAAACATTAGTGCCTGAAGTTTTGTTGGATCGACCTTTCCATTCTCAGAAAGTACGGCTTCTTCTGCCTTGACATTTACAATCTTTCCAACGATTCCAGATACATACTCCGTTTCCAGAAATTCCAACAGTTCGCATTCCATAACGACAGGGAATTCCTCAATAATCGGAGCATTTACCTTGTCGCTCTTTACAGCATGGTAACCGGTACGTTCAAATTTATCATTCATTTTGTTCCCGGAAGCGATACCAAAGAAATCTGCAACATCTACATGTGCTTCATCAGCCAAAGCTACAGTAAAAGCTTTGCTTTGCTGAATGTTTAGCCAAGTCTTCTTGCCTTCGCCGATAAACAGAATGATTTTATCCATATCGCAAATCTGTCCCCAAGCTACATTCATTACATTTACTTTTTCGTTTGCGTCATATGCAGCTACCATCAGAACTGGCATTGGATAGACAGCTGGAACGACACCTATATTTTTTTTCATATTGTAGATACCTCCGCATAATGATTTGATTGCATTTCTATATGAATCTGCTTATAATTATATTGATATTAAGAAAGAATGACAAGTACCATCTTTTGCGTTAGGTACTTACCTTGGAGAAAGTATATGATAAAAGAATATATAGAAAATGCAAATTTTGAAGATACAGGATTCAGCTATACGTTATCTCTGATTTCGGGTAAATATAAAATGGTTATTCTATATTGCCTAATGGAATATCAGCCGGTACGTTTTAATGAACTGCAACGATATCTGAAAAAAATTTCAGATAAGACGCTGAGTCAAAATTTGAAGGAACTGGAAAATGATGATTTGATTCACAGAGAGGTGTACCCACAGATTCCACCGAAGGTTGAGTATTCTTTAACAATGAGAGGTGCATCACTCATGAAAGTTTTGGATCAATTATGCACATGGGGTGAAGAGAACCGGAGATGAAAATCTAACTCATAGCATAGAAAAATCGAAAGTTGTCGGGACGATAATCAATCCTATTCTACTAAAAATAATATTCTTTTTCATAAAAGAGGTGTACATAAAGATGGATATTAGAATACTTCGGTATTTTCTGACCGTGGCAAAAGAACAGAATTTTACGAAAGCCGCAGAACAATTGAATATTACACAGCCAACACTATCAAGACAGCTTGCTGCATTGGAGGAGAAACTTGGCACAGCTCTTTTTATAAGGGGGAGTCGTAGTATTACACTTACGGAGGCGGGGATATTATTAAAACGAAGAGCCTTGGAAATCATTGATCTGGAAGAAAAAATGCTGGATGAATTAAAGGTGAAAGAAGGACTAATAGAAGGTACTATTACAATTGGGTGTGGTGAGTTTACTGCTGTTGAAACTTTAGCGGAAATTTGTAAGGTATATAAGCAAAAATATCCAATGGTGCAGATTGCGTTACACACTGCAACGGCAGATTCAGTATATGAAATGATGAATCAGGGTTTGGTGGACATTGGATTATTTCTGGAACCGATCAATACAGAAGGACTCGATTATATCAGAATCATGGAAAGTGACCATTGGGTTGTTGGCATGAAGCCGGATGATGCATTGGTGGACAAAGAATATATTACAAAAGAGGATCTTCTGGATAAACCACTCATTCTTCCACGGAGACAGAATGTGCAGAGCGAGTTCGCAAATTGGTTTGGTAAGGATTTCAATAAACTCCATGTATCTTTTATCAGTAATCTTGGAACAAATGCGGGGGTTATGGCGATTCATGGACTGGGATATCCAGTTTCGATTGAAGGTGCTGCGAAGTATTGGAGAGAGGATTTGCTTGTCCAGAGGAGGTTGTATCCTGAAATAACAGCAAGTACAGTAATCGCATGGAGAAGGAATATTCCATATTCATTGGCAATGAATAAATTCATAGAAGAAATCAATGCTTTTAAGGCATAAAAAACAATTTAATATAGGTATTAGACATAATTGAACCATGAGGAATATAATCAATGTGTAAGGTATGAATGAAACATACTTTACACATTTTTTATAGGAGGGATACTCATGGGTAAAAAATTAGTGGCATATTTTAGTGCCAGTGGAACAACTAGGAAAATAGCAGAAATGATTGCGCAAGTAGCAGAAGCTGATTTATATGAAATCATGCCAAAACAACCATATTCAAAGGCAGATTTAAATTGGATGGATAAAAAATCCAGAAGCAGTGTGGAGATGAGTGACAAAAAATTCAGACCGGAAATATCTGATATAGATGTTCAGGTTGATAAGTACGATGAGATTATATTAGGCTTTCCAATCTGGTGGTATGTAGCACCAACAATTATTAATACATTTTTAGAGAAATATGATTTCTCTGGGAAAAAGATAGTATTGTTTGCAACCTCTGGTGGAAGTGGATTTGGAAATACCGTAAGTGAGCTTAAGCCATCTGCACCTGATGCAGAGATAGTAGAAGGTAAAGTACTTAATAAGGCTATAAAGCAGGAAATTGCAGAGTGGATAAAAAGTATTTCGTAAGGAAGGTGGATGAAATGAAAAAAATTACACAAACAGCAGGAAGAAATGCTCTGAAAGAATTTTCGCCGGAATTTGCGCATTTTAATGACGATATTCTTTTTGGTGAGAACTGGAATAATCAGGATATTGATTTTAAGACCAGAAGTATCATAACGGTGGTGGCACTAATGGCATCTGGCATTACAGATTCGTCACTTAAGTTTCATTTGCAGAATGCAAAGGAGCATGGTGTAACACAAAAAGAAATTGCTGCGATTATCACTCATGTGGCATTCTATGCAGGTTGGCCAAAGGGCTGGGCGGTTTTTAATCTTGCGAAGGAAATCTGGCAGCCCAATGAAGGGGATTTGCCGTATAAAGATGAAGGCATGAGAGCACATGCAAAATCAATGGTATTTCCGATTGGACAGCCTAATGATGCGTTTGCAAAATATTTTGTGGGACAAAGCTATCTTGCTCCAATATCTACAGAGCAGGTTGGAATTTTTAATGTGACATTTGAGCCAGGATGCAGAAATAACTGGCATATTCATCATGCAAAAAGTGGTGGTGGACAGATTTTAGTATGCGTAGCCGGACGTGGATATTATCAGGAAGAGGGTAAGGATGCTGTCGAAATGAAACCAGGGGATTGCGTTAATATTCCTCCAGAGGTCAAACACTGGCATGGAGCGGCTCCAGATGAGTGGTTTTCGCATCTGGCAATTGAGGTGCCGGGAGTTGATTGCTCCAATGAGTGGTATGAAGCAGTATCAGAAAAAGAGTACTCTGAGGTAAGATAAGGAGTGGACTATGGAATACGGTAAACTCGGAAATACAGATATAGAAGTGTCAAAATTATGTGTGGGCTGCATGAGTTTTGGGAAAGCTGGAACCATGCATGACTGGACGCTGGATGAAGCAGAGAGTGAAAAGGTGATAAAGCATGCCCTCGATCTAGGATATAACTTCTTTGATACAGCAAATGGATATTCAGCAGGAACAAGTGAGGAATACTTGGGAAGAGCATTGAAGAGAAACATAACAAGAGATCAGGTTGTGATTGCATCCAAGGTTTATTTTAATGAAGGTCGTTTATCAAAAAAGGCAATCATGAGGGAACTAGACGGAACTCTGTCACGTCTTGGAACCGACTATCTTGATTTATATATCATCCATAGATTTGACTATGATACACCAATTGAAGAAACTATGGAGGCACTGCACGAGCTGGTAAAAGCAGGAAAGGTCAGGGCACTTGGCGCATCTGCTATGTATGGATATCAGTTTTATAATATGCAGGTAGTTGCAAGGGATAATGGATGGACTCCGTTTTCGGCAATGGAGAATCATTATAATTTGCTTTATAGGGAGGACGAACGGGAATTGATACCAATTTGTAGGCAAATGAATGTTTCCCTAATGCCATATAGCCCTCTTGCAGCCGGACATCTGGCAAGACCGCAGTGGAAGTCAGATTCTCTTCGTGGAACCACGGATCAG
Organism: uncultured Lachnospiraceae bacterium; assembly: GCA_945868485.1. Lineage (GTDB taxonomy): Bacteria > Bacillota > Clostridia > Lachnospirales > Lachnospiraceae > Suilimivivens. The sequence continues at coordinate 4,165 of CAMBLS010000146.1, forward strand.
GTTGCCATGGGAAAATATGATAGGACAGAAACAGAGGATATGAGGATTGTAAAACGTGTGGCTGAACTTGCAGAAAAGTACAATTGCAAAATGTCCCAGATAGCCATTGCGTGGCAGTGGGCAAAGGGTGTCTTATCGCCTATTATTGGAGCGACCAAAACGCAGTATCTGGATGACGCTATCGGTGCATTTGAAGTAAAACTAACTGCCGAAGATCTTGCATATCTGGAAGAACTATATGTTCCACATAAGATAGTAGGAGCAATTGATAAAAATCCGGCGCAAGGTGTTATTTTGCTGGATGAAATGAAATAATAAAGAACGAGGTGTAGCCATATGAAGAAATATTTATCAGTTATTCTGGGAATTATACTCACAGCCTGTCTGGTTGCATGTGGTAGTTCTAACAAGGATTCCGTGAACGATGATAAACAAGAGGTAATTAACAATCAGGAGATATCTGATACAGAGGAACAAGAGATATCAGCAGAAAACAAACAGACAGAGATGGATGCTGATTCTGAGCAGGAAAATGAAGAAAAGGTTGCTGTCGTGTATTTTTCTGGAACAGGAAACACAAGAGAAGTTGCAGATTTATTTGCCAAAGAAACGGATGCCGATATTTTTGAGATTATTCCGAAGAATATGTATACATCGGATGATTTAAACTATAACGATGATAATTGCAGGGCAAATCAGGAAATGAATGATGAATCGGCGAGACCTGCTATTAGCAATGATTTAAGTGCAGTATCAGAATATGATGTTATATATCTTGGGTATCCCATTTGGTGGGGGACAGCTCCGCGAATTATACAGACATTTATAGAAAGTTATGACATCAGCGGGGCAACGGTTTATATGTTTTGTACCTCAGGAGGTAGTGGTATTGAAAAGAGCATATCAGATTTGCAACAACTGTATCCTGATGTAAATATTGTTGATGGAAAAAGATTAAATGATGCAACGGAGTTAGACATAAGAGAATGGATAAGGTCATTGACGCCGATATCGTAGTATGGGCAACACCTATTTATTATTACGAGATGTCTGGTTAGATGAAAGTACTTATTGATCGCTTAAATCCTATGTTTTCTAAGGATTATAAGTTTAGAGATGTTTATTTCCTTGCCACAGCAGCCGAGGATGAAGAACGTGTATATGAAAAAGCCATGTCAGGACTAAATGGTTGGATTGATTGTAAGCGCTGAATAATATACCACTCTACTCTTATAGAGAAAGGCCAGAACTTTGAGAACTCACTCAACAAAAGAAAGAACTGGTAATTGACTATCAGTTCTTTAATCTTTAGGCTTATTTTTCCTGAGTGCATGGTATGTAATAATTACTTCTGCATCAAGTCTGTACTCATCTGATGAATCAAATTTTTTATCACCATCTATTGTCACACACTTAACTTCTCCTTCTTTAGAAAGCCAACCTGTTACAATATCATACTCTATTTCAGTTTTTACATTTATAAATCCTGCATCCTCAAAAGCGGATATTACATCCTCGTAATCCATATCTTTTGTTTCTTTTGATGTTAATGCTGGACTGTATGTTTCAACTGTATGATATACGACAGTTACACTTAAATTAGATGGATACTTTGTTGTTTCATCAAAGAAAGTCATCCATCCTAGTTTTATTTCTGTTACCAGTTTTTCTTCATCTTCTCTAGATATTGTTAGATCTCGTATTTCCTTTTTTTTAACATTTGTAAAACCAGATTCTTTTAATTTTTCTATTGCTACTGTATAGCGTAGCCCTTCAAGTTCTTCGTTTGAATATCCAGTCGGTATCATTTTTGTGAATTCATAGTATCCAAAAGTAGACACACCTGCAAGAATCAATATAATGGCAAAAAGCACTTTCCATTTTCGCTTTCGTTTTGGTCGTTTTTTATTATATTGAGTTGTATCTTTATTCTTCTTTTGATATGTAGAAGAATTATTAGAAGTATAGTACGTTTGATTGCTACTATTTGAATGAGAATAACACTCATCATCTTCTTCATTAACTCCTGCTATTTCATTATCTGTTCCGCATTCGCTACAAATCCACTCTTCACAATCGTCATAAAACCCATCTTGGGAATTTAATAGTTCATGGCAGTATTCGCAAAAATATAATGTTTTTCCACAATAACAAGTCTGACACCCTTCCGGATAACAGCCAAACTGATCTTCAAGATTCTCTCCGCAGTCAGGACAACAGCCTTTGTTTTTTTCCTTTTCCGAATCATAGATTACATCTTCATTAATGGGATTAGAATGATAGCATTCTGTACATGTCCAACTGCTATAACTATCTGTGAATCCTGATTGCTTATTTAACAACGCACCACAATTATCACAAAACCAAGCGACACCTTCATAATTATCTCCATCATATATTTCATCGTCCATTAATAGCTTTCCACACTCAGTACAAGTCCATGTACTTACTTCTGGATTAAATCACCATTGTTCATTTAATA
>CAMBLS010000147.1 GCA_945868485.1 uncultured Lachnospiraceae bacterium
AAAATATTGATATAATGGAAGGGTGGGTTCAATTCTTTTTAACAAATTGGGCTGCTATTATTATGGCATTTATAGGAACGATTATGTCAGTTAGTGTAGGAAATATTGGAAAAAAAGAGTAGGATGTAAAAGATTTGTTTATAGAAAATACAAGGGGAAAGACCGTAAACTTTTTGATATAGTTTACGACCTAAATAATCAGGTAAAATATTGTTGTGGGTAAGTTTTCTCTTTCCCATTCTACTACCATGTATCATAACACGTTTTGATGCACAAGAGAAAAGAGGGCAAAGCGATTAATAAATTTTAAGAAAGGGAATACAGATGGAGGAATGGAAAAAATACAAAACTAATGATATAAATGACATGGATGCAATAATAATATTCTTTATTATAGGGGGAATATGTGATTAGAATGTCCTTGTGGAAGAGAAGGTTTTGATTCCAATAAGTGATATAGAATCATTTTCATTAACTATTTTGCAGATACAAGCGATAGTGGGAACACTAATATTTACAATCATTGCATTGATTACAGGAAATGTTGATGATTCGGGAAATATGTGTTGTTTAGTTAAACGAATGGGAGAAGGTTAAAAATGTTACCATATGAAATGATTGAAAAAATTCCTAGATTTGAATGTTCTAATCATAAGCAAATAAGCTTTTCAGATGATTTTCTAAAACAAAAATTGTTAAATGCAATCTATAATAAAGATTATATGTTTAGCAAGAGGGGAAGGAAGACATGCGGCATTAGAAGATATAGTGTTTCATCCTGAAGTCTTATTTGATTGGGGTGAAAAAAGCATGCATGCCTTTTTAGATGATAAGAATGAAAAGTTGAGAAGATTTTGTGATCCAAATGTAATAGATAGGACATTAATTATAGAATACGCTTATAAATATGGTGAAAGATTGCAAAATAAAATAAATACATATCGAAATTTAATAATTGATGGAAATGAATATGAAAAAATTGATACGTTAATAGAGGAAATTAAATGCGAGAAAAATGAAGAGAATTTAAGAATAGTACGAGATTGGTTGATTTATGCTTTACATACAATGGGAGAAAGAGATTTTGCTAAAATTACATCATGCATATCTTGCAGTGAAGGCGAGCAAAGATATAACGTGGCAAATCGATTTGGAAAAGGGAGATTTAACAGTAATTATTATGTGATTATGGATAGTTGGGTCAGATGTGAAGAGGAGGGGCGAGTATTTAAAAGTGTAAATTATATAAATACTGTACTTGAAAAATATGGGTTAAAGTGGTTCCCTAATCGGAACAATGAGATTATGCTTAAATATGCAATTTTCCCACAACGTTTGGTTGGCTATTATCTTATAGACAGAGGGAACATAGGAAAATATGTAATTAAAGACTGTATGGGACGCATGAGGTTTCGCGAGATGACAGATCCGCTTGTACAGTTTACGAGATGGTATATAATTACAGACCGGGGAGGGTTTGATAATGTGTATGCGTCATTCCCATCGGGACATACGATGAACTCTGCAGCTGTTATACTGCTTACAATGCTTCCGACATTTTTACCGGAGCTAAAGGTCAGAGAAAATCTGCTCAAGGGAATCGCATATGTATGGATCATCGTGGTAGGTTGTAGCCGCGTTGTAATGGGAGCACATTTTGCCAGTGATGTGACGGTAGGAGCATTGATTTCGCTGGCACTGTTTGATATTATCAGTAACCTTGTGAAAAGGCAGAGAAAAAGCCACTGATAACCCTATTGTGGTAGAGAACTTGAAAAACATTAAAGAGGATATTGCGAAGATATTTGAATAAAGTGAAATGATTCGACAATCATTTTGTACATGTGATATGCAACTAACCTCAAAGCCCCGAAAACTCAATGTTTTCGGGGCTCTTTAAAAGTATAAGCTTATAACTGGAACTTCTTTACTACAGTTTCCAGAGCATCTGCAATGGTCTGCTGTTTCTGTGACATATCGGACACGTTATTGACGGTCATTGAAGCGGCATCTACAGAATTAAGTACCGAACTGCTGATGGTTGCTGTTTCCTGAGAGGATTCGGCAATGTTTTGGATTGCCTCTGTAACCTCGTTCATAATCTCACGGATGTTTGAGGACATCTCCGAAATCTTACTGGAGGTGGTGGCAATAAAGTCTGCATCTTTTCCGTACTGATTTGCAGTCTCTACAAAGTTGTTATAATCAGGTGTAACTGTATCCTGCACAAATGAAAGCATATTCTGTGCATCAGAGGTCAACTGCTGGAATGCGGACTGTACTTCCGAAATTGTGCTTTGGATGCTCTGTACGGCGCTGGCGGTTTCTCCGGCAAGTTTGCCGATTTCTCCGGCTACTACAGCGAAGCCTTTTCCCTGTTCTCCGGCTCTTGCGGCTTCGATTGAGGCGTTTAAGGAAAGAAGGTTAATCTGATCTGCAATATTGGCAATAACACTGGCAAGTTCTCCGATGTTTTCTACAATCTTGGTATTCTCAATGCTGGTGCGAAGCTGCTGTTCAAAACGTGTAGAAAGCTGTGTTGCTGTGTTGTAGGAGCTTCTGCTGGATTGCTCAACCGCATTGGCACGTTCCTTGATTTCTGAAGAACGGTGCATGCTTTCTTCTGTCTCGGAAGCGAGAATGGAAACAGAAGCATTTACCTCTTCTGTACTTGCGTTGACCTGTTCGGTGGCAGCGCTTGCAGACATCATAGCCTCGTTTATCTGTGTCATATATTCCTGAATGGTACGGAACTCTTCTAACAGATCAGAGGAGGACTCACGTAGTTGACTGCTTGAAGTGGTGATATGAACTGCATGTTCGGAAATATTGCGGATAACCTCCTTATTGTTGCCATACATGTTATTTAATGATGTTCCCATCAAACCAAGCTCATCTACAGATTTAACGGTAAGTGGATCAATGGTAAAGTTGCCTGTTGCAAGTGAGCTGGCAAATGCCTGTACACGCTGTACGCTTTTGGCAATGGAAGAAACCTGTATCAGGACTGCAATCAGAGAGCAGAGCAGGGCAGCAATTCCTACCAATACAAGCTTGATGACCAGATTGAGTGTTGGAGTAAACAATTCGGCTTGTGGCATGCAGAGAATGATGTACCAGCCGGTGGAAGGAATGACCTGATAGTAAAGGTTGTAAGGAACTCCGTCATCAGCGCTAAATGTAGTTTGACCAGTTGCATTGGCTAAAATAGCATTGCCAGCAGCTGCAAGTGAATTATTTGGATCATCTAGAATGCTTGTGCCCTCTGAGACCTTCTGTTCATCCACACCGGCAAGATAGGTACCATTTGAGGTGATTAGCATGGCATGACCACCCTCACCGACTACAATCGAATTGATAACATTTTGAATGGAGGATAATTCAATGTCTACGGTAACACAGCCAATAAACTTATCATTGTCAAAGATTGGCATTGTACAGGAAGACATTACAATTCCGGAGGTTGGGTCATAGTAAGGGTCAGTAATGACCGGAGTGGTGGATGCTTTTGCAAGTGTATAATATTCCTGTGAAAAATAATCATATTCTGCGTTGCTATAGTCATATGTAACGTCGATCGTGTCACCATTTTTATAAATATATGGACCAACGTATTCTTCTTTATTATAAACATAAGGCTCAAACCAGATTCCGCTGCCAAGGACAATGTCATTGTCTAAAATGACATCGGCGAGCATATCTTCATATTCAGTCAGAGTAAGTGATTTATAAGTATTGCTTACTGTACGGGATAAGGTTGTTGCCGTAGATTCTACAACATCAAGATATTCTGTAACTGCTGAGGATTCTGCAGTCAGTGATGTTTTCATATTTTTTTGAATCTGTTCAGTGAGCATTGAAGAACAGGATAGGGTCGATATTAGTGTCAAAGCAGCAAGGGAAAGAATGATAACCGGAAGAATGAGAGCAAGCATTTTTGTGCGAATTCTTTTAAATTTCATAACGCAGAATCTCCTTTGTAAATAAAAATATTATACTTACATTTTATAATAAAGAAAGAGAAAAGTCACTATTTTTTCTGAATTGAGGGAAAATAAAAGCTTTTCAAGTATAATATTACGTCTTTTTTATTGCCTTACAGAAGATTAAAAATTGACAGATGAGTGGGTAAACGGTAATAATATAATAGAAAGGGTAACAGGGAATATGGATATAAAGCATGCCTAATAATAGCGATGAAAAAGGAATTTTAAAATGACAAAAGAAAAATTAGCACTTGAAATTATTGATCGTTTAAAAAAGGAGTATCCGGATGCAGGATGCACGCTTGACTATAATGAGGCATGGAAATTGCTGGTCAGTGTGCGCCTTGCAGCGCAGTGTACAGACGCAAGAGTCAATGTGGTAGTAGAGAAGCTTTATGAAAAGTACCCCGATGTTGAGGCACTTGCAAAGGCTGATGTAGAGGAGATTGAGAAGATAGTTAAGCCTTGTGGACTGGGACACAGTAAGGCGAGAGACATCAGCGCATGTATGAAAATTTTGAAGGACAAATATGGAGGAAATGTGCCGGACGATTTTGAGCAGCTTTTAGAGCTTCCCGGGGTTGGACGCAAAAGTGCAAACCTGATTATGGGAGATGTGTTTGGAAAGCCTGCAATCGTAACAGATACGCATTGTATCCGCCTGGTCAATCGGTTTGGGTTAGTGGATGGAATTAAGGAACCGAAGAAGGTGGAGATGGCATTGTGGAAGCTGATACCACCGGAAGAGGGAAGTGATTTCTGCCACCGCCTTGTGTATCATGGAAGAGAAATTTGTACCGCAAGAACAAAGCCATACTGTGACAAATGCTGCTTAAAGGATATTTGTGAAAAGCGTGGGGTAGAATAACACCATATTTAATGAAATTTTGCTTATCATAGGTTATTTATGTTGTTAAAACAGTTGACATATGGTAAGCATTGTTTTAATATAAACATATGAATAAGTGTTCAAATGAATGAATGATACAAAGGAGGGAACAGATTGGCAATAACTGACGTAGAATGCTGTGAGGAATTACACACTCATGGCGAATTGCTTAAGGTGGTAAATGCAAAGATGCCGGACGAGGATGAGTTGTATGATCTGGCAGAGCTGTTTAAGGTGTTTGGTGATTCTACCAGAATCAGAATTTTGTTTGTGCTTTTCGAGGCGGAGGTCTGTGTCTGTGATCTGGCAGAGGCATTAAATATGACCCAGTCAGCGATTTCTCATCAGCTGAAGATATTGAAGCAGTCTAAGCTGGTAAAGAGCAGACGGGAAGGAAAATCAGTTTTTTATTCCTTGGCAGATGGGCATGTGAGAACGATTATTGCACAGGGAAGAGAGCATATTGAAGAATAAGAAAGGAAAAGATGATTATGAAAAAGAAGTTTAAACTGGAAGATTTGGACTGCGCAAACTGCGCTGCTAAGATGGAGGAAGGGATTAAGAAGATAGAAGGTGTTAATGATGCTACAGTCAGTTTTTTGGCTCAGAAAATGACGATTGATGCACAGGATGATCGATTTGACGAAATAATGAAAGAGGTAGTTAAGGTCTGTGCAAAGGTAGAACCCGATTGCAAAATTCTGATGTAAAGCATAGGGAATAAAGAATGCATTAAGCGTGGAGAAATATTATGAACAGAAAACAGAAAACAATGCTGATTCGTATTCTCGTTGCATTTGTTCTTTTGGCAGGACTAATGTTTGGCGAGCATTTAAGGGTTTTGGAAACAATAGGGAATACATGGGTTTTGTTTATAATTTATCTGATTCCTTATTTGTTGGTGGGATATGATATTGTTTTTAAAGCTTTCAGAAATATCAGTCATGGACAGGTGTTTGATGAGAATTTTTTAATGATGATAGCAACCTTTGGTGCCTTTGGGGTAAAGGAGTATTCAGAGGCTGTTGCAGTCATGCTTTTTTATCAGGTGGGAGAGCTGTTCCAGAGCTATGCGGTTGGCAAGTCCCGTCAGTCTATTGCAGACATGATGGATATCTGTCCAGAATATGCTAACATTGAAGTGGATGGAAAATTGGAACAGGTAGATCCTGATGAGGTGGAGGTCGGAAGCATTATTGTAGTAAAGCCTGGGGAGAGGATTCCTCTTGACGGTGTGGTCACAGAGGGAGAATCTCTGATTGATACAGCAGCGCTTACCGGGGAGTCTGTTCCCAGAAAAGCTGTTACAGGAGATGACATTTATAGTGGCTGTGTGAATGGCGCAGGAACCCTTAAAATTAAAACTACAAAGGAATTTGACGATTCCACGGTAGCACGAATATTGGAGCTGGTTGAGAATGCCAGCAGTAAGAAAGCAAAGGTAGAAAATTTTATTACTAAGTTTGCAAGATATTACACGCCGGTTGTAACCATCGGTGCCGCACTTTTAGCGGTATTACCGGCTCTGATTTTAGGTGGAGGATGGGGAGAATGGATACAGAGGGCCTGCATCTTTCTGGTTATTTCTTGTCCCTGTGCATTAGTCATTTCCGTGCCACTAGGATTTTTCGGTGGAATTGGCGCATCGTCCAAAATTGGCGTGTTGGTCAAAGGCAGCAATTATCTGGAAGCGATAGCCGAAATGACTACCATCGTTTTTGACAAAACAGGTA
>CAMBLS010000148.1 GCA_945868485.1 uncultured Lachnospiraceae bacterium
TAAGAGCATCAACCAGCTTCTGAACTGCAGCAAGTGCTTCATCAGGAAGCTTGTCGTATCCTTCTTTCTTCTCAGCAAATCCCTTAACAGCATCTACACGGTTCTGCATAGCGTTCTTTAATGCAGCCTTGTATTCAGGATCATTTAAGTCAGGTTTGAAATCTGCTGTCTTACCAGACCAGTCATACATAATCTCAATATCATCAAAGTTGCCCCACTTCTCAAAGTTAGCCTTTCCTTCAACAATAGTTTCGAGAATTCCCAATGTATCTGCAGGTTTAACCTTTGTTCCCATGAAGTCACCAGTATTAACAATGTAGCAAGCTACATTCTTCTCTTCTACTAACTTCTTGAACTTCTCATAGTCATTAACCAGAGGATAAGTTCTGAAAGGATTTGCGTAAGGTACGATACGAAGTGCGTTCAGGTCTGTACCAGCTGCAACACGTTCTGCTGTAGAGGTCTTAGTAGCAAGTGTAGCACCCATAACGGAAGCTAATGCTGCACCTTTTAACTTAACTACAGGAGGAATGGTAGGGTCTTTCATAATCCAGAAGATTGCGTTTACAGGAGCATCGATCTTATCTACTCTGTTAGGAGACCATAATTTAGACTTAATTGCACGTCCGTTACCATTTCTGATATCTTCTGTTACAAGCTGAAGCTTTCCATTCTCATCCAGAGTTGCGGAGCAGTTCTGAGCAGATAACAGATATTCATTATCAGGACATCCTGTAGGATAATCTGCTGTCTTATCAAAATATGTAGGCTCAAGAGCTACAGATGCACAGGTATCTGTGTTGATGATAAATGCATCATCATGAAGAACAGTGATGGGATATTTTCCACCATGTTTTGCATGTGTTAATGTAGACTTACCTGATCCTGACAATCCATAAACAGATGCAACGAACTTAGAGCCGTCAGGTAATGTGTATTCCTTCTGTCCACCGTGGCATGCTGCATAACCATTTCTGTTAGCAAGTGCCCAAGCCATTGTCAGTGTACCCTTCTTGTGTTCGCCAAAATATCTCATACCAAGAATTGCTGCGCAGTTCTGGTTAGTATCAAAATAGCAAAGTGTCAAAGGATCGCTTAAGCAGCTGTAATCAACATCAGGTGCATCATGAGGAGCCCACTGAGGATCGGAGAAGATATAGATATCAGGTTCTTTTCCATCTCCTACAGGTTTAGATTTCTTGTACATCTTAACGTATTCGTCAGACATATACTGGAAGTTAATCATCCAGTTGTAAAGGATGTTCTCTTCTCCTTCTGGAATAAGAAGGTGAGCCTTTACCATAAATTCAGGATCAAGACCTACAAAACATTCTGCATGATACATTGTTTTCCAACGTGTCTCGTAGATTGCATCCATAACTACTTTATCAAGCTTTGCTTCATCAACACCGGGCTCGCCTTTGATACGACGTGCTGCTGCGTAACGTCCGGTTACTGCACCGTCATTGAACAGAAGAACCTTAGCATCCTTCTCAAGACCAAAGGTTTCACCATCTTTTACAGGCATATCTGTCACAATGGTTCCAGGAGAGTTCTTAGCTAATTCATAAGCTTCTTTTAGTGTGTTAACTTTTACTACGTTATTTCCGTAAAAAGCTGCTTCGATAATAGAACGAGTCTTGGAAAATCCAACCTTACCAGCACCAATTTCGGAAATTGGATAATAAGCTTTTGTTGACATATGATGTCCTCCTTATATTATTGTATATTTTCACCTCAAAACTACTGTCTGAAATCAGACTATAGAAATGTGGTTTTCTACATATCATGCACCTGTTTGCGCATTTATTGTATTATCTCAGACATGATTTTAAAAGTCAATATTTATAAACACCATTTTTTATCAATTTTAAACGGATATTTATTTATAAATGTTAAATATTTATTAACAGATAATTTTTTTCTTGTTTCAGAATGATTTGCATGTTATTATGGTTATGTTAACTTTTTTTCTGAAATGTTCTTTCATTTCTTATTCATTAACTGACAACATTGTTCATTCTATTTCAGTATACACCTGGCTGAATTAAATAATCACAGAAAGGAGCTTATCAAATGGATCATAATGTTTTTTCCGAAATTACACCCGATATTATCCGTCTTGCAAAAATGAGTGAACAGGCAGATTTGATCGACACAGAGCTTTTTACCAAATATAATGTAAAAAGAGGCTTGCGAGACCTGAACGGAAAGGGTGTTCTTGCCGGTCTTACCAACATTTCCGATGTACGTGCAAAGGAAATTGTAAATGGCGAGGAAGTTCCGGCTCATGGTCGTCTCTTTTATCGCGGCTACGATGTTAAGGATCTGGTAAACGGTTTTACCAAGGATAACCGTTTTGGCTTCGAAGAGGTAACCTACCTCCTCTTATTTAATAAACTGCCTGATGAAAAAGAGCTTAATGATTTTAGGCTTCTTCTTTCTAAATACCGTTCTCTTCCTACCAGTTTTGTTCGGGATATTATTATGAAAGCGCCCAGTAGTGATATGATGAACACACTGGCCAGAAGCGTGCTTACATTGTATTCCTATGATGACCGTGCAGACGATGTGTCCCTGCCCAATGTATTAAGGCAGTGTCTTCAGTTGATCAGTCTGTTTCCTCTTCTGTCCATTTATGGTTATCAGGCATACTGTCATTATCATGATGGAAAGAGTTTGTTTATTCATCAGCCCGATCCAAATTTATCAACTGCAGAAAACATTCTTCATATTTTGCGTCCTGACAGTTCCTATACTCCACTGGAGGCCAAGCTTTTAGATGTGGCACTGGTATTACATATGGAGCACGGTGGCGGTAATAATTCCAGCTTTACCACTCATGTAGTTACTTCTTCCCTGACAGATACCTATTCAGTCATTGCTGCTGCAATTGGTTCTCTGAAAGGACCTAGACATGGTGGTGCCAACATTAAAGTTGTGCAGATGTTCGAAGAAATGAAACAGGAGGTAAAAGATTGGACCGATGAAAACGAAGTAAGCTTTTATCTACGTCGCCTTCTTCACAAGGAAGCCTTTGATCATGCAGGTCTTATCTACGGTGTTGGTCATGCAATTTACTCAAAATCTGACCCCCGTGCAGTCATCCTAAAATCCTTTGTAGAAAAGCTTTCCGTGGAAAAGGGACTGGAAAAAGAATTTGCTCTATATTCTCTTGTAGAAAAGCTTGCTCCTGTTGTCATTGCAGATGAAAGACAAATGTACAAAGGTGTCAGCATCAATGTTGATTTTTATTCAGGATTTGTTTATCATATGCTTGGTCTTCCTTTAGAACTGTATACCCCCATTTTTGCTATCGCCCGTATTGCCGGATGGAGCGCTCACCGCATGGAAGAACTTGCAAACAACGGTAAAATTATTCGTCCTGCCTATAAACCTATTGGCGAAGACCGTTCTTATATTAATATGTGTGACCGTCATTAGTTAATATTTCATACGAAAACCTCTTAAATACATTAAGTATCTAAGAGGTTTTTTACTGAATAAAAAAAGCTGGTATATTTTATGCTTTAATTATAAATTTCTTATTTCTGCTCTGTCAGCTTCCACGCTTTGCATTTCATAAGTAAGAGTTAGTAAAGCATCGTCAACAACCTTGTTGAATTTTTTTTGTATTCTCTGTGCAACTAGGTTTCCGTTTTCAAAAGACGCATTGGGTAAAATGACAACATACTGCATTTCCCCACACTTGGCAGCCACATCACCCTTCCTGAGAGAACTGGAAACCGCCTGCTCCAACCCATCTATTCCTTTTTTGCTCTCTATGTAGTCCGACGTATTTTCCAAAGCATTCTTAATGGTAAATAATACCATCTGGGTATCCTGACTCTTTCTCTCCATACATCGGGAAACAAATCGGCAAATCCTTCTGAATCCGTCATGATCCACCTGACATGCTCCTGATTCCTTTTCCTCCTCGCGGATTAAACGTTGAAGCTGCAAGAGGTTAATCAATCTTTCATCTTCTGTATTCTTGCTCTTTTTTTGGGTATCATGGTAAAAATGATATCCTCTCTTGCCATTCTGCTTTACATAGTACAATGCTTTATCTGCTAATGTATACAGTTCGCTAAAACTATTCCCGTCTTCTGGTTTCTCGGCAATGCCAACTGAGACAGATATTTTAAAATCGCAGGCTTCCGGAAGAAGCTCGTTAATTTCAAATTCAATTCCGGCAATCATCCCGCAAGAAATCTTTTTAACTTTTTCTTTCTCATATTTCGCCAAAGCAGATTCCTTCGGAATATAAACGGCAAACTCATCACCGCCCAATCGGCAGACAATCCCTGCATCACCTACCTCTTCCTTCAGAACTTTTGCAAAGTTCACCAAAACTTCATTCCCTACAACATGTCCGAAAGTGTCATTGATCAATTTAAGATTATCCAAGTCCAAAAGCAGGAAATAACCACCTTTTTCTCTTGTTTCGATCTGATTAAGCAGTACTTCCATGTATCTTTTGTTAAGTAGATCTGTGAGCTCATCCTTCTGCGCTATGTCCGATAATTCTTTCCTTCGTCCAGTCATTTTCAGAATCTTATCAATTCTGCCTCGCATAATTTCAGGCTCAAACGGCTTCCTGATAATATCCATTGCCCCCATTTTAAGCCCTTTGATTTCACTTTCTTTATCCGCTCCGGCTGTCAAAAAAACCACCGGAATATCCTTAAATGTGTCTTCCTGATTAAGCCGCTCCATAACCTCATAACCGCTCATCCCCGGCATATCTACATCAAGCAGAATCAGATCCGGTACTCTTTCCTTCAATAAATCCAAAGCCTGGCTTCCAGATTTTGCTGTGGTAACCTCATAGGAATCCTTAAGTACCTCTACCGCACATTTAAGATTGGTTGTTACATCATCCACTATTAAAATATGTTTCATTCTCTCTAGTTGCTTCTCCCTCTTCAAGACTGACAGAAAATACTTTTATTAGATGTTCAAAAATTCCATTACTGTCTTTTTCATTTCATTTTTATCACACACATGGTCATGTACTACTGGTGCTGTCCTTATCTCTTCAATCGCTTTTGGAACCTCAACCTTAGAGAGTTCAGAAAGCTTATCAACAAGTTCAAAATCCCCCATAGAATCATACTTATGATCAATGGCATTCATAACACTTCTTGTAAATTTATAAGGGCTTGCTGTTGACGCAATTACCGTGGGTTTATGATCCTCTGTTTCCTTTTTATATTTATCATAAACACAAGCAGCAACTGCTGTATGTGTATCGATTACATATCCTGTGCTATCATATAAATCATGTATTTTCAATGCAGTTTCTTCTTCACTTGCATAGTTCCCATAAAAATCAGCAAGCTGCGCTTTCATTTCATCCGTAATCGCATACGCCCCACCCTGTGCCAATGCGTTCATCAATTCTTTATTCTTATCCGGATCATTGCCTGCAATACGATAAATCAACCTTTCTAAATTGCTGGAAATCAAAATGTCCATGGAAGGTGATGTGGTAAGAACAAATTCTCTGTTCTTATCATAGGTTCCTGTACGGAAGAAATCATAGAGCACCTTATTTTCATTGGATGCACAAATCAGCTTGTCAATTGGAAGTCCCATCTGCTTTGCATAAAATGCTGCCAGAATATTGCCAAAATTTCCGGTAGGGACTACAACGTTAATCTTTTCTCCATTCTGAATGCGTTCCTCTTTAAGAAGCTTTGCATATGCATATACATAATAAACAATCTGCGGTACAAGGCGTCCAATATTAATAGAATTTGCGGATGAAAACTGAAATCCCTTTTCATCCATGTATGCAGCAAGCTCTTTATCACCAAAGATTTGCTTTACGCCAGTCTGTGCATCATCAAAATTTCCGTGAATACCTACAACATATGTATTTTTGCCCTTTTGGGTAACCATCTGCTTTTCCTGAATAGGGCTCACACCATTCTTAGGATAAAATACAATGATACGTGTACCTTCTACATCTGCAAAACCAGCCAGTGCCGCTTTTCCAGTGTCACCTGAAGTTGCCGTCAGAATTACAATCTCGTTTTTAACATGATTTTTCTTCGCAGATGTGGTAAGCAGATGTGGCAAAATAGAAAGCGCCATATCCTTAAATGCAATGGTTGACCCATGGAACAATTCCAAATAATATGCTCCATCTGCTTCTACCATAGGTGCGATTTCTTCTGTATCAAACTTCTCATCATATGCTTTTGCAATACAGTCCTGCAATTCCTGTTGAGTGAAGTCTGTAAGATAAAGCTTCATCACTTCGTATGCAACCTGTCCATAGGTCATTTCTGATAATTCTTCAAGCGTTTTATCTAAAGTGGGAATTCTATCCGGTACAAATAATCCACCATCCTCTGAAAGTCCTTTTAAAATCGCCTCCGATGCTTTTACCGATTTCCCCTCTGTTCTTGTGCTGTTATACAAAATTTCCATCATAATACCTGTGCCTTTCGCTCTTTTACTCCATGGCAGATTTTTCCGCCGGCGTTCATTTCATATTTTATCATAAAGTCCTTTCCTTTACAACGAAAAGCATATATTTGGTCGTGTAAACTTACTGTAGGAATTTAATAGACAGAGTATCCCTGAGATTTG
>CAMBLS010000149.1 GCA_945868485.1 uncultured Lachnospiraceae bacterium
GTCACCCTTTAAATCTTGGCTTTTCTCCATACTGAAATGAACTATAAAATGAAATCTGAAGAGTCGGTAGCATCTGTTTTGGAAGATACAAATGAATATCTCATGTTAGTGAATCCTCTTCGAGAAGCTATATATTGGTATATTCATAAGGAACTCGTATCAGACAGGAAACTTTCGTTTTCAAAGAAAGCATATATTCCTAGTTTAGATGAAGCATTTTCATTTGTTGAGTATATATTAAAGTTACATGATGAATTTAAGCGTGGTGAGCAGATAAAAGAAATTCGTGATTGTGCTTCAAAAGTAAAAATAAAATCAGAAGGTGATAATAAATATAGTTTCTATTTCCCTATCATTTCAGAAAAATATCATAAAGAATTATTATACTATTATGGCTTGGATGATACTTTGAATTTTGAGGCAGAACGTGCAATATTTGTTGAATGTGAGAAATACTTACATAATAAAATCAACGTGGAGGAGTTAATAATACATCCTCAAAAGATTTTTATTTATTATAACATACTAAAGGGAATGGCGAATGTAATCGATACTAAATATTTTGAGTTGTGTAAGAAACGTATAATGTCTGACTTAAATAAAATATCGTCGTCGTCGCTTAGAAGTGTAGATGATAATACAAATAAAGTGATTATTGGAAGTAAAGACGAGTTAGCTACTTTTTTAGCATTGTTATACTATCTGAGTAGGCTCTGCATGCAGAAATATATGTTGGTTTCTGCGACCATGGTAGGAGAATTGGAATATGTATGTCAATACAATCTTTCTAAAATATTGTCATTAGGAAAGCAAGTAGGGCTTTCAAGAGATTCTGTAATAGGGTATATTGAATATTTTTCGATGGATGTTAATATTGAAAACGGGAATTTTACTGAGTTTCCACTGTTAAAATTTAAGGATAAAATCATTTGGATACCAAGTTCTATAGTATTGAATGACTTTCAATTTTCAATTGTAAATGGTCATTATTATAAAAGGATACGCTTTGAGAATAAAGATGAGACGGTTTCTCAATCAATAATTGATTATATTGTTAAACATAGCAGCAAGTATTCCAATATTCTTTATAATACAAATTATGTTTATTCGGTACCTAATGAGACATTTAAGGGGAAACCATTTAATAGCGATATTGATGTTGCAATATATGACAAAGTAGGGAAGAAACTGTTAATTATTGAATGCAAATGGAAGGAAAATGTATATCAGAATCGTGAAAATTATGTAAGAATTGAAGATGCCTTAAAAAAAATATATGACAATCAATTAGAAAAACATCAAGCCTTTTTAGAGAGAGATATTATAAATATAAATAAACTATTTGATAATCAGATTGACTTTACTAAGGAAGGGGACATTGATACCTTATATCTTTTTGTAGATAAAAGGATACAGTATCATGACAACGAAACGAATAGGCATGCCATTCCAATTTTTATACTTGCTTATCTGTTTGAAAATTATTCATCGAATAGTCAATTAATACTAACTGATGTGTTTTCAGAAATAAGGGAAATGCAGAGTAAAGTGGAGTACGAAAGAATCAAGCTAAAAGAACCGGTACTGCTCGGAAACATAACAGTTGTATAAAGTTGATGGCAATGGAAAATAAGTTGTTTTGATGGAAGAGATCGGACAAGAAAAGAAAATCTTTGTTTGCATACAATATCATAAAAAATAACCATTTATAGCATTAACCTTAATGACAATATTGTAAAATAAGTACTGTTTCGGATTTTGATGATTATAGAAGATTCTATAATAAAAGGGGGACTTGATTTCTCTCATCCCCCAGTGTATAATCTACTTAAGAAAGGTAATCAGATGCAAGATCTGATGCCCTCAGTAAAATTTAATTTATTTCTATATTAAGACATAGCATCCATCAAACTTTCCTAGGGTTATCGTGGATGCTATTTCTTATTATGTCGGTTATCTATGTAGGTCAAAGCCGCAAAAACTACTAATAGTAAAGTAAGAACTTCCATTGTGTTCATGGGCATCACCCTCTTTCTAAAAACTAGAGGGCGTTTCGAAATTGCATCCGCATTCTTCCTTGTTCAATTATACTTGCTAAGTATAACACAGTCAGATACCAGTGACAATAAAGTTAAATTTTTTGTATACTCTAAATTCTGTAGGGCAATCATATGCTTATTTTATAAGTTTTGCTTAATGATCCGGGTAATGATTCCTACTGCCACATTCCGTTCTTCATCTATATGTGTTACGACAAAAGAGACGTTGTCTTTCTTTCCAACGGTACGGCTGTCATAGCAGGAATGGGCAATGGCATTGACTCCAATAGAGAGCCGGACAAATACGGTACCTTTGTGAATGTCTTCTACAGTGCCGGCATATTTGCCTTGGACTTTACATTTCTTCATGTTTTCCTTACTGGTATTGCCTTCCACACTTTTTACATCTGCCCGGACGGTGACATGTTCCGGATCTTCTGTATTTACTTCCAGTATACGTACTAGGATATGGTCACCGACATGAAAGCGTTCCCTGGCGTCGCCGAGCCAGTCGAAAGAAAGGTCGCGGGCAAGGATGGATGTTTCCACTCCAAAAATTTCAGCACGTACCACTTTTTCTGCAACTGCAACGACTCTTGCCTGCACGACACGGTCTTCGTGTACCTTTGGGGTACCGTTTGCATCTTTCTCCAGATAGAAAATTTGCCGTTTTTTCAGCATGGCTTCTTTACGGCTTGCTACAATGCTGCGCGTCTTTGCATCCAGTCCTTTTACAATAAAATCAATCTCACAGCCGAGCATATTGTTGAGAATCTTATTCTGGCGTAGGAACAGTTCTCCATAATCATGGGCATCATCCTGTACCAGATTGATCATCATTTCTGTGACTGGAATGACAGTCCGGAAATCTTTGTAGTAAATAATTGCGATTAGACTGCCGGATTCCGTTTTTTCAATTCCGCCGAGCATACCAGTCAGGATCTTCCTGGTACGGTATGCGTTCTGGATCTCATGCCAGATCAGATCCGCCTTTGACTGGGCAGTTTCCAATACGGTATCGGAATCAAGAGTTAATACAGTAGTGTTGGTAATCATTTCGTTTGACATAAATGTTCTCCTTTCGTTTATGACATGATGGAATTTTTATCTAAAGGAACCATTTCAGACGAATTTTTCCAGTCATCTTTTAACAAATCTTTTGGAAGGTCATCATAATCTGGTTCCTGATAGACGGGGTCCTGAATTGGGAGGACAGGTTCTTTTGTCTTTTTTGATGGTGTATATGCACGCCGTTTCTGGGATTTTGCTTGTGGCTTTGGGAGGTAGTCATATTCTTCTGTCTGTCCATTTTCTCGCCATTTTGGAATATGTTCCGATGCTTTTCTTGTGACAAGCTTTTTGGCATCCGGATGCAGGGTATAATCATATTTTTCTACTTTCAAAACCTTTTGCCCGCGTAGAATGACCAGAGCGGTATCCAGTGGAAGACGGAGAATTTCATCTGGGGTTAAAAGTTTACGTTTTCCAATGGATTGGGTTTTTCTGTATTCCGGAGAATAGTCAGATACCCGCCAGATATTGAGTTGCTTTGCTTCAGAACTGACACCTACGGTAATATCGCCGGATCGGGAACTTATGAATTCTGCAGTGACCTCATCTGTACACCCTAAAAATAATTGGGTATCACAATTCCCGATGATTTCCTGCCATTGGTTATATGGATAACGGTTCTGCATCTGGGGCAGGTTCTGAAAGATACAGGAAATGCTTAGTCCCCTTGATCGGCAGACGCTGATCTTTTTGTTCAGTTCCAGAATGGCACCTGTATTGGCAAGCTCGTCTGCCAGGATATGAACCGGGACCGGCAAACGCCCATTTTTACCATGCTTATCTGCAAATCGTACCAGTTTGATGAATACGAAAGTCATGAACAGGGATGACAGGAAGTCAAAGGCACTGTCCTGATCGGAAGTGATGCAGAAATATGCACATTTTTCTTTTCCCGGAAGTGTCAGGTCGATCTCATCATAAGATGTGATCTGTCGGATCAGTTTATTTTGAAAAACCTGCAGCCTGGCACCCAGACCGATGATCACGCCGGATCTTACTGTATCACTTGCCTGCTTATAGATGCAGTAAGGCACTTTTGCCGGATGGGATACGGGTAACAGGTCAAAAAGACTATTTAGTTCCTTTTCGGAACTCAACGTCAGCAATTTATAAACCTGACCGATATTCTTGGACTCTGGAGGGAATCCCTGTTCCACGTAAAGAACAAGTGCTTTTAAAAGATTTAATTCTGCATTGTCCCAGAAATGATCCCCTTTGGCAGAACCGGTATTTTGAATGATGACATCCGAAAATACCTGGGCCATAGTTTCCTGACCGTCTATTTCCATCAGACAGTTCCAGGCATCTGAGTTTTCCGGATTGACCAGATTGAAACACCGCACAGTATATCCTTCGTTCTCCAGATATCCTGCCATACTTTCATATAATTCTGATTTAGGATCGGTTATGATAAGGCTTTCTCCACGGGCAACACATTGAAAGATCATATTTCTTGCATAAGCCCTGGATTTCATGGAACCACTGGCACCATAAACTGCAACATTTCGGTTCATGCGTGTTTCATAAGGAAGGCAAACCGCTTTTCCATTTAGTTTTCCAAGAATTGTTCCCTTATTTTTCTTCACATGATCAGTTAGTTCCAGGACTTTGTGCATCTCATCCGGAGTCATGAATCCGGAAGTTCCATAGGTACCCTTAGTAGAGTAGTTTATATTTCGCTCTTTATCGAAAATTTCGCCATTTCTGTCATATCCCATCCGCATCACTAAGAAGGTTAGAAGACCAAAGGCAAGAAGGCATAAAAAAATCCCATACAGGTTATATGGAAATCGTGTCAATGCCATAAGGCAGGCGTTTGGATGTAGGGATGCTGCCTGTGGGTAAGTACCATTGCCAGCAAAGTTTCCGGCAGCACTCCAGGTTTGGTAGTTATAAATAAATTGTGCCACATAGCCGCCAGCATAGAGTGTGCAGAGGCAGATCGGAAGCAGATAGATGAGCTTCCACCATTTACGGTTCATGTAAAAACCCCTTTCTGAATTTGTTAAGGTCAATACTGGAGAATTGAATGTCCGCTGTGAGATATTCTTTGAGAACCGGGATTTGGAAATCAAAACAGATCAGGTTTCCATGTAAGCCGTAAACATTCAGTCCGGTATTGAATCGATTAATTCGCTGCATGTCAAAATCATAAGCAAGAAGTGCAGGGGTTCCATCTTTGGTTACTGCATCATGCTCCAGTGGGATGTCTTCCTGGCGAGCGTTCATATCCGATAGTAATAATTCGTTAAGCTGTTTCGTCATTACCGGGTTTGCTAATAGCTGCATTAATGTTTCCCCCTGAAGATCGTTAGGGAGATAATGGAAATGTTCAAACGAGGTGTCCAGCATAAAGAGGCTTCGCTTGTAGCCACCAGTGCTGGTCAGCAGTTTGAAAGCAGTTTCCATATTGTCACCAAGCATAATTGCACGAATTTTCGGATGTCCGGAGTAAGGATATCCCTGCAGATAATGTTGCAGGAAAGCATTGAGGCGCACTTCAGTTTTATACTCCCACTTGAGGACTCTACTTCCGGTATTGTAGATGACGTAGATGCAATGGGGTGCCATCAGGATTCCCATACTCCGCGAATTTTTGATTTTTGTTGTTGCCGCCCCAAGTTCTTTAATCTCTCTGGAAGAATAAAATAAAGGAAGGCTTCGCATATGGATGGAAGCAGCTTCGCGTTCCTCAGAGAAAATGTGTGGTTTTCCATCTGGATAAAATGGGATTCCGGCATGGAGCAACGTCAGGTATGTTTGTGCCTTCTGATGAAGACGGATGCGGCGTGACGGTTCGCTTCGGATAACATTAGTCTCAGTATTTCCACATAGATAGCAGTGGAAGCGGTCAGGATAGTAGGCGAGGAGCAGTTCCTTGGAACGTTTGGTCAGTCGGTATCCTCTGAG
This sequence comes from uncultured Lachnospiraceae bacterium, assembly GCA_945868485.1. Classification (GTDB taxonomy): domain Bacteria; phylum Bacillota; class Clostridia; order Lachnospirales; family Lachnospiraceae; genus Suilimivivens. Next base: position 6,021 of record CAMBLS010000149.1, read on the forward strand.
TTTATCCTTATAGTGAGTACGGATGAGCTTATCAGCCTTCAGTTCAGTGATGATTTTTTCTGCATAAGAAGGACTTGTAAAAAGCCGATTCAGTTGATCCGTAGGAAATTCCCCACAGATTCCGATAAGTTCCAGTAGCCTGAATTTCTGGGTGTCTGGTCTTAGCAAATAAGTATCACCTCAATTCATTTTTTACCGATGTTAGCCTGTACTTGGGTAAAATGGCTTTTGTCAGTTGGTAGAAAAAGCATGGAAATATAATGCTTCAATCCTCTTTTTACCTATGTCGGAAAAATAGGTAAGAAAATCAGGAAATTTCCGATATGGTTTCCAATAGCTCTTTATGCGTTTTCACCCAATTAGGAAAGGCAGATTTTTCCATGATGTAGACAACTGTCGAATCTGCATTACCAAATTCTGTTGTATGATAGGAATCACAGTACAATCCGGTATCGTCCAATAAAACGTAAGTTGCTATCGTATCCAGAATCTGCTTGAATTCCAGATTGTCATAGTCACGAACCCTTTGGCTGGAAAGAGTACGATCATAA
>CAMBLS010000150.1 GCA_945868485.1 uncultured Lachnospiraceae bacterium
CATGGATAGCTTCTTTTATAGTATAGCTATGAAGACATGGGCCATAAAGTTCCTCTGTGGTCTGCGGTAAATCGCCTTTCTGCTCATATTTATTTTCCTCAAATATAGGTGTTCCTGTAAATCCAAACCAAATAGATTGATTGAAAAACCGCTCTATATCTCTCTTTGTCTGTGGTGTGACCGCTCTATGACACTCATCTACAACAAATGCCACTTTGAGAGATTTAATCTTATTATATTCCCTGCTTCCTTCCTTAAGGCGGCGGCTAATCATAATCTGCAATTTCTGACGTGTTGTTACAATCATTTGTCTGTTATCATCCGCCAGTTTCTTGATTAACCCTCCAACATTTTCGGTATCATCTACATCTACAATATCATTATCAGCATACGATTGGAATGCACCCTTTGTCTGTAAATCCAAGTCCTTTCTATCTATCAAAAATATTGTTTTTTGGATAGAAGGAATATCCATAAGAAGATTTCTGGTAGCTTTATAGGATGTCATCGTTTTGCCTGATCCGGTTGTATGCCAGATATATCCTGACTTGCCAGCCCTTGATGCAGCTCTCATAGCCTCAATCGCATGGATTTGATAAGGTCTTAATATGAGTAATTTCTTTTTATCATTATCAAGTACAGTGTACTTTGTTACCATCTCATGTGCTTCAGGTATTCTAAGTACCGCCTGTGCAAATTTCAAATAGTCACATACAGGCATATTATTTTCATCAATCCAGCCAGTCAGGAACTTCTTATTAAGTTCTGTATCTCTAGCTGCGGAGAAATACTTTGTATCAACCTCATTGCTGACCACAAACATCTGTACATTCGAGAAAATACCATGAAATTTTCCTTCTGAAATATACTTCTTAATTTGACGATACCCGTCCATATATGAATGCGCTTTGTTCTTCAGTTCAATATGAATCATTGGCAGTCCGTTAATAAGAAGTGTTACGTCAAACCTTCTGTCTCTACTATTCACATCAGTCTCATCCTTAAATGCTTGATACTGATTTATTACCTCATAGACACTTGTTCCACCTGCAACATGTTCATTATTCATGACAATAAGATGAAGCGTTTCGTTCCCTCTTTGAGCATGAACATAGACTTTACCATTTTCTCCAACCATCCACTTTCCCGCATCATAAAAAGATGCATGAGATAAATCATTTTTTATCTTAGCAAATTCCGATTCACTTAGTGGCACATCATCCAACTTAGCTTTATTATTTTGCTCAAGGATATATTTAAAATTTTCCCATAAAGCCTCTTCAGTCCGAAGGTCTGGTCTATAGGTCCATTGCGAATCTCCGCTACAGAGCTGTTCTATAAGGCGTTTTTCTATTAATGCTTCTAACTCTGCCATAATCATCTATCCTTTCTGTGGAAACATATTCTGCAACATATATTTTTTAGTCTCTTTTAGTATATCACACTTACGCTGATGAAGGGTGATAAGGTTGTCGAGGCTCGAAAAAAACTCTGAAATTTTGATTTGTTCTTCTTTTTTGGGAAATATAACATCACCTTTTAAAGCATTTTCGTCAGAGACCTTCATGTCATTTTTTGCACCCTTATTTACAAGTGGATGCATATAATTATTCATTCTTGCATCCTGCTCAAAATAGATTTGCACAAACTCAGGGTGCGTATTTTCAAGTGGTTTATATACAGCATATAAAGTTGATACAATGCCCGTTTTTCCTTTGTTTGTCTTGATTATGCCATATGGATTCGATTTAAGTGGAGATTTTGTATAAACTACATCTCCAGTTTCAACAACACCATAATTTGCAACTGATGCACCAGCAAAAGAACGGCCCTGAAACTCTATCTGGTTTACTATTCCATAGTCACCTGAAACAGAGAGAACATCATCTTTGTTATATACTTCATCCTTATTCTTCTCCTTAGATACTTCAAGGTATTCTATTAACTTACGCTGTTCCCAATCGTCAGTAAATCCCGAAAATCTTATTTCCGGTTTTTTCTCCCCATTTTTCGGAAACATTTTTTGAAGCATGTATTTCTTCAGTTCTTTTGTCTCATCACACTTACGCTGATGAAGGGTGATAAGGTTGTCGAGGTTGCGAAAATAAGTTCCTATCTTCTCTTGTTCTTCCAATTTCGGAACCATTGTATCAAGCTCTGAAAACTCAGTTTTATTTACAATCTGCATTGTTCCTGCGGCAGCTTGCTTCTTCATTTTCTCTGACCACAACGCACTCTCTGTAAAGAGAAAATATGGATTATACTTATCAAAATCAGGTACTAATCCATTTATCTGTTGATTGAAACTTCCAGTAGTTCCTAGCATTGTGTTCTTTCCTATACTCGCTATGCACGTAACCAGAATTGTATCCTTAGGAACAACCCTTCCAACTTTTTGTCCTTCTTTACTTAGTTTTCTTGGCGTATCATATACTATATTTTCTGAAATATCTGTTGGTGTCACCCACGGTATTCCATCTTCAGAATAATACTCTTCCTTACTCGTTGATGGGGTTGAACCAGTGACAATTTCCCCTAGATTTTCCAACTTACGCTGTTCCCAATCGTCAGAATATCCTTTAAATCTTATATTAGGTGTATTTGGCATTCTTACACCTCCTTAAGAGTTTCGATAAATTCCTTGACAGCATCTTCAGTTTCAGAAGAATTGAAGGTAAGGTCATCAAGCATAGCCATCAAAGCTGCATTACTTTCTTTAATTGCCTGATTTGTTTCTTTAATATTTCTTGTAAGTACCTTTAAGTCTATTGCTTTCTCTTCTTCACTGGTATCCACATATCTAGGGATATTGAGATTAAAGTCATTTGCCTTTATATCTTCATAAGTCGCTAAATATGCCAGTTTATCAACGGTCTTTCTATCGTTATATAGTTCTAAAACTTTATCGATATGCTCATCGTTCATCACATTCTGTTTCTTTTCCTTCTCGAAAAGGTTTGAAGCATCAATGAAAAGAACATCTCTTCCCTCTCTATGTTTCTTAAGTACAATAATGCATGTAGGGATGGATGTGTTATAAAACATATTTGAAGGCAAGCCTATTACCGCATAAATTGATCCGTTCTTAAGTAAGGTTTCCCTTATAACTCCTTCTGCCGCACCTCTAAATAATACACCATGAGGTAATACAATTGCCATTGTTCCTGTCGACTTCAAATGATAGAAACCATGAAGCAAGAATGCATAATCAGCTTTTGACTTTGGCGCAAGCTTACCACCGTAATCCATAAATCTCTCATCCTGCTTAAAGCCCTCAGCCGCTGACCACTTAGCCGAATATGGTGGATTCATTGTAACTACATCGAATTCAGTTTCTTCATCTGTCGGCCAATCTGCATCCAATGTATCACCATTTCTAAGGTGCTGGTTCTCTGGAAGCACTCTATGAAGGAACATATTCATTCTTGCCAGATTGTATGTTGATGGCATGAGTTCCTGGCCATAGTACTTAATATAATCAGGCTCATTGGAATAATTTCTGCAGCTAAGCATAAGCGAGCCCGAACCCATACATGGGTCATATACCTGTAGTCCCTTTTTATCTTCCTGTCCGGTCATTGCAATTCGACAAAGAATTTGAGCCGGTCCATGCGGTGTGTAAAATTCTCCGGCCTTCTTACCGGTTTCAGATGCAAATTGACCGATTAAATATTCATATGCATTTCCAAGTACGTCACCCTTTGCATGAATCAAATCAGCACCATCAAGTACTTTGATAACTTCAGCTACTGTAGCACTCTGCTTCTGATCTCCTGTTCCCAGTCGGTTAGAGTATAAATCTACATCCGCAAACAATCCATTAAATAATTCATCCGACTCCTGAATACGATTAAAAGCTGCCTGTAACTTCTCTCTATTGAAAGCGTTATTATTTACTGCATTTAACATACTTACGTATGTCATATCCGGATCCAGCGTATAATGCATGGAAGCTCTCAACTCCTGAAGCAAATCCGCTGCATCGTCAGTTTTCATAACTCCTTCATACTGTTTCTGAGCTTCCTTTAAATCATCCGGCATCTCATCATTCAGCAGATCATATACTTTTGCCAGATATGAATCTGATAAGTACTTATAAAATACAAGTCCTAGTAAATATGTCTTATACTCATTCGCATCCATCTTTCCACGAAGCACGTCAGCGCCACTCCACAACACCTGTAATAAATCTTTTCCTTCAGCCATATCTTAATCCTCCTCAATTTTTCTAATTGTCAATAGTATTAAATTTCTAATATCTTCAGCCTGTTTTTTCATTAGACGATTTTGTATCAAAGATTGTCGATATAGTTCTCCAATTTCTCTCTGTTTTTCTATACCTGGAAGTTTGATTTTAAGCTCCCCTACTGTTTTTACATTTAACTTTTTTACGCTAAGAGTCGTTCCTTGATGAAACATTGCAATCTGTTGTTCAAAATCTTTACCTTCATTAAACTGATGGCAAAAATACCACTTATCCAGTATTTGTCCATCAAATTCACATCTTAAAAAGTTTGATGTAATGCACTTATCTTCATTATCCTGCGACACAGGTGCCGCCTTTGACTTAATGAGATTAATGATACATTCGGAACTATTGCTGTGCTTACTTATGCAATATAAATCATTCTCAAAATTCTCTGGTGAATATATCATTGTTTCTTGATTCTTTATTCTTGTAGGATTTTTACCTAAAGAAAAAATGATTATTTCACCTAAGCTCTTTATCTCCATTTTCGCTCCCTTCTGTAGTTTAGCTAAATTACACTTTTATAATAAGCGATTAAAACTCGTTTGTCAATATGTAATTTAATTAAATTACGATTTTTGTATTAAGACACTTGAAACGTATACATAATGCCACAGATGCATTGCAGAAAAGCCAGGCTATAATATTACTTGGGAACAGCGTAAGTTGGGAGAAATATGTGCAAGAGTCACCAGAAAAAATAAAAACGGTGAGTCTGATTTACCTCTAACTATTGCATCACAATACGGGTTAATTGATCAGAGAGACTTCTTCAGCAAGGTTGTTGCAGCCAAGGACATGTCAAATTATTACCTACTTAATAAAGGTGAATTTGCATATAACAAGAGTTACTCCAATGGGTTTGACTATGGTTCAATAAAACGCCTCAATGCCTATGAAAAAGGCTGTTTATCAACATTGTATATATGTTTTGGAATAACATCTGATGCTGTTGAATCAGATTATTTGGAATGTTATTTTGACACTCTGAAATGGTACGATGATGTTGCAATGATATGTGCTGAAGGTGCAAGAAATCACGGCTTATTAAACGTAAATACCACAGGATTCTTTGATGAAGTATCGGTTGTTATTCCAACTTCAAAAGAAGAACAGAGGAAGATTTCCAGGTGCCTGAACAACCTCGATAACCTTATCACCCTTCATCAGCGTAAGCATTTTTAATTAGTTCAAACTTGACAAAGAGCGCATTACCAAATCTACATCCTTGTTTTCAAGTTCTTGAATTATGTGAAGATACGTTTTTTGAGTAGTTGTCATACTCGAATGACCCAATCGTTGCGCTACGCTTGCAATCGATACTCCTGCAAACAAAAGCAGAGACGCATGAGTATGTCTCAGTCCGTGTACAGAAATAACAGGAATTCCTACTTTTTTGCAATGGCGAGCTAATACACTATTTGCAGTGGAATTATATTTCTTGCCTGATACAAAAATTGGATCTTCCTTTGGAAGATCTCTAACAAGTGTTGAAAACTGAACAATGAGTTGCCAGTCTATTTGTATTTTTCTAGTAGAAGATGTATTTTTTGTAGGCAAGAATCCATTGTTCCCTTTATAATCCCAAGTTTTATTAATTGAAAGAGATTGCTTTGTAAAATCAAAATCCTGCGGGGTCACAGCCAATGCTTCAGAAAAACGCATGCCGGTTTTAGCAACCAGTAAAATAAACCAGTCCCAATTTATTTCTGTTCCTAAATCAAGATCTGAAAGAAGTTTGTGGAGTTCAAATTGATTAAGATACTTTTGTTTTTTAGGTCTAGGCTGCTTTCCTTTTATGATGGCTTTTCTTGTCGGATCCCGTTCAATCAGTCCCTCATCAACTGCATCCAAAATTGCACCTTTTAGCTGATGGTGAAAATCCATAGTTGTTTGCCGTTCATGGAATTTTGCATACTCATTGAGCAGATTCTGATATGTTATTCTTGTTAATTCACAGACCTTCAATTCAGGTGCTAAGCGCCGAATCCACTCTTTGGTAAGTAAATACTTATCCATTGTCACTTTTCGTATTGCACCCTCTTTGTATACCGTAATCCATTGAGTGTAATAGTCATAGAATAAATCTGTTTTGTTTATATTTTTCAGCATAATACCTCCTGTTTTTATTATAAGCTTACGCTGATGAAAGCAAATCCGTAGCAGTTTTCCATAACGAAAATGTATATGATTGTAGATGATTTTTCAAACTATTTTCGTATGTGGTCGCGCAGCAGGCGACAAAAAAACTGTGCCAGACTATCAGCACAGTTTAAATATTAGTATTAAATTG
>CAMBLS010000151.1 GCA_945868485.1 uncultured Lachnospiraceae bacterium
TTATGTCAAAGATGATATTCCTGCTGATAAAAGGTAATAAAAGACGGTAATCGCCGTCAAGATTGTTTTATGCATGACATATTCTGAAATGGAAAGATCAGTTTCTCTGACCATGCTGTAGGTTTGGGCAATGCAGGATAACCCTCCAAAGGGAAGTACGCAGAGTACCCAGTATGGAGCGCTGTTTTGCAGCAGCTCAATTCCGCCTGTGATTTCCAGAAGACAGCCAATGCTGCCTGTCAGTAATTGGGAGATTTCATTCTGAATTTGAAGCACGTTTATAAAAAGAATGGGAAAAATGAACAGAAGATTAAAAAAAATCATGTAGCCACCCAATTTGGCGATGCTGTAAAGTGAACTGAGTACGGACTCGTCCAGTGCTTTCAGCAATGGTAATGCTGCTTTGCCTGAAGACATATTGCTTTTTGTATTAAAGCAATCCCTGTAAATGGTATGACGGAGGAAAAGGCCATAAAGAAAAGGAAGACCGTACATGGCAAATAAACAGACAGAAATGCTTTTTATTTTCAATGTTGGAAGCACAAAGCTTAAAAAATAGACTGGCCCGATATTGTTGCAAAATGAAAGCAGCAAGGTGGCTTCTACTCTGGAAATTTTTTTGTGTTCATAGAGCTCTGATGCAACATGAGCGCCCATAGGAAAACCGCATAAAAATCCGATTGCAATTCCATAGATGCAATCTGCATTTAATTTAAAAAGCTTTCCCAATACAGGGGTTAAAATTTTAACAAAGGTTCCTGTCATGTTCATGCGAATCATGATGCCGGAAAGAACCATAAAAGGAAAGAGAGTTGGTATCATTTTTTGGAACCATAGGTTTAAACCATTTGAAGCAAGCATAAGGCAATCTGATGGATAACTTAATATGATAACTGTGAGGATGAATGCCATAAAGGTATAAATATAAAATTTCAGTTTCATGATAGGCTCTTGTTCCATTTTGTGATATGATTATATTTATGAGAATTGACAGATTATTATGCGAAATGAATATTGGTACAAGAAGTCAGGTAAAAGAACTGATTAAAAAGGGACAAATTTGCGTAAACGGGAATATCGTTATAAAACCTGATATGCAGGTGGAAGAAGCTGATATTGTTATTAACTGTCAGGGAAAGGATTATTGCTATCGGAAGTTTGTTTATTATATGATGAATAAACCATCTGGTATTATTACAGCAACAAAAGATGCAAGAGAACGCACTGTACTTGACCTGTTCAGAGAACAAATCATGGAATTAAATCAGGGAGAGTTAAGCGGCGTTCCTGTAAAAGACATTTTTCCTGTAGGAAGGCTTGATAAGGATTCGGTTGGTCTGTTGCTGCTTACCAATGATGGTGAGCTGTCCCATCGTTTACTTTCTCCTAGAAAACATGTTCCCAAAACCTATTTGGTGCGAACCAATCTGTCTGTCAGTGATGAGATGATCCGTCTTCTTGAGACAGGGGTTTCGATTGGTGAAGATGAAAAGACCCTGCCAGCAGTGCTTGAACAAAGAGGGGACAGGGAATATCTCATAACCATTACAGAAGGGAAATATCATCAGGTCAAACGAATGTTTCAAGCTGTAGGGGTCACTGTAATTTATCTGAAGCGTTTGTCTATGGGGACATTGGTGCTGGATGAAACACTTTTGGAAGGACAGATTAGAGAATTGACGAAAGAAGAGGTTTCTAACTTATGCTCAAGAATATAGAAGCAGTATTGTTTGATTTAGATGGATCGCTGGTTGATTCCATGTGGGTTTGGAGAGACATTGATATAGAGTATCTCGGCAAGTTTGGGATTCCATTGCCAGAAGGCTTGCAGAGTGAAATTGAGGGAATGAGTTTTACCGAAACAGCAGAATACTTTAAAAAGAAATTTGAAATTCCTGATTCCATTGAACAGATGAAGGCAGACTGGAATCGTATGGCATGGGATAAATACACGCACCATGTTCCCTTAAAGAAAGGAGCAAGGGAATTTGTAGAGCATTGCTATGAAAATGGAATCCGGCTTGGAATTGCAACCAGCAATTCACGAGAGCTTGTTGAAAATGTAATTGGGGTACTGGGAATTAAAGATTATTTTGATGGCATTGTGACAGGGTGCGATGTAAGTAAAGGCAAGCCTGCTCCTGATGTATATCTGGAAGCAGCTAAGCGATGCGGTGCTACCCCTGAAAAATGCCTTGTATTTGAGGATATTGTCCCTGGTATTCTGGCAGGAAAAGCAGCTGGAATGAAAGTGTGTGCGGTTGAGGACGAATATTCTCATCACCAGAATTATGAAAAGAAAAAACTGTCCGATTATTTTATCAGAGATTATGATGAGATCATGGCAGTGCTTTAGGAGGTTTGCTTGAGCAACGGATTTTTACCTGTCTCCAGACAGGATATGACTGAAAGAGGAATAGAACAGCTGGATTTTGTGTATGTAATTGGAGATGCCTATGTGGATCATCCCTCATTCGGTCATGCAATTATCAGCAGGGTTCTCGAAGCGCATGGCTATACGGTTGGAATCATTTCGCAGCCTGACTGGAGAGATGATGAAAGTATTTCCATCCTTGGGAGGCCAAGGCTGGCTTTCCTTATTTCAGGTGGCAACATGGATTCCATGGTAAATCATTATTTTGTATCCAAGAAAAAGCGCCCTTCAGATGCCTATACACCGGGCGGCGTGATGGGGAAGCGACCTGATTATGCTACAGTAGTATATGGGAATCTGATACGAAAAAAATACAAAGATGTTCCGGTTATTATTGGTGGCATTGAAGCCAGTCTCCGAAGGCTTGCTCATTATGATTATTGGAGTAATTCACTGAAGCGTTCCATTTTGTTGGACAGTCAGGCAGATTTGATTTCTTACGGAATGGGCGAGAGGTCTATTGTTGAAATAGCAGATGCGCTTGCAAGTGGAATTGATGTAAAAGATATCACCTTTATTGCAGGAACAGTCTATAAAACCAAGGATATTTCGGGGATTACAGGCAGTGATGATAAGGACTATAATGCCATTTTACTTCCTGAATATGAGAAATTAAAGGCAGATTCATCAAAATATGCAAAAAGCTTTGGCATTCAATATAAAAACACTGATCCTTTTATTGCCAAAATTCTTGCCGAAAAATATCCGGGAGGAATTTATGTAGTGCAAAACCCACCACAGAAGCCTCTTACAACAGAAGAAATGGATGATATTTATGCGCTCCCTTACAAAAGAACCTATCATCCTTCTTACGAGGAAAAGGGTGGTGTTCCGGCAATTGCAGAAATCAAGTTTTCGCTGATTAGTAATCGGGGCTGCTTTGGAGGATGTAATTTCTGTGCTCTCACTTTTCATCAGGGAAGAATTGTGCAGGTAAGAAGTCATGAATCCATCATAAATGAAGCCAGACAAATGATAAATGATCCTGAATTTAAAGGCTATATTCATGATGTAGGGGGACCTACTGCAAATTTCAGACATCCTTCCTGCGAAAAGCAGTTAAAGAACGGGGTTTGCCAGAACAGACAGTGTCTATTTCCCACACCCTGCAAAAATATCAACGCAGATCATCAGGATTATCTGGAACTGTTACGAAAACTGCGTGCATTGCCAGGAGTGAAAAAGGTCTTTATCCGTTCAGGAATCCGGTTTGACTATTTGCTGGAGGATAAAAACGATGATTTCTTTAAAGAACTGGTAGAGCACCATGTGAGCGGACAGCTTAAGGTGGCGCCGGAGCATATTTCGGATGCAGTGCTTGAAAAGATGGGAAAGCCAAAGAGAAGTGTGTATGAGCGATTTGTAAAAAAATATTATCAATTAAATGAGAAGCTGAATAAAAAGCAGTTTCTGGTTCCCTATCTGATGTCTTCCCACCCCGGTTCTACATTAAAGGAAGCGATCGAGCTGGCAGAATATTTAAGAGATTTGGGTTATATGCCGGAGCAGGTGCAGGATTTTTATCCCACACCCTCTACTTTATCAACAGTTATGTATTATACTGGCATTGATCCCAGAAATGGCGAAAAGGTTTATGTCTGCCGCAATCCTCACGAAAAGAGTATGCAGAGAGCATTAATCCAGTATCGAAATCCTAAAAACTACGAGTTAGTATATGAAGCACTGGTAAAAGACGGAAGAGAAGATTTAATTGGTTTTGACAGGAAGTGCCTGATTAAGCCCAAAAGAGCTGATGCTGTTAAAAATCGTATGGACGGGAAAAATCAAAACAAACCCATCAAAAAGAAAACCATCAGAAATGTACACAAAAAGAAGCATTGACAGAGGAGACATAAATTTGAAAAAAGCAGTCAAAGGAACTTATGGATACATTCATAATAAAAGAAATCAGGTACTGGTAAGAACGATTATATTTTTTGCCATATCCATTGCCATTTTTATTATCGGCTATGTTACAACCGGAACACGGAAAAATTTACTTACGGTAGTAGCGGTTTTAGGCTGTCTTCCTGCCTGCAAAAGCTTGGTAAACCTGATTATGTTTTTCAAGGCAAAAGGCTGTAGTAGTCATGTCATGGAGACAATTAAACCCCTGGAAGGTCATTTAATTGGAATGTATGATATGTTTTTTACTTCCTATCAAAAGAATTTTGCCATCAGTCATATGATAGTGGAGGATAAAATTATACTGGCATATACAGAGGAGCAAAATTTTGATACTACTGCATGCAGAGAGCATCTGGAAGCGATGCTGAAGCAGAGCGGATTTAAAGATATGACTATTACTGTTTCAACTGATCTGAATAAATATTGTGAACAGCTTCAGAAATTAAATGAAAAGCATCAGGAAACGGATCCTGTGCGGGATGATGAGATTAGAGTCATATTGTATGATATTTCTCTTTAAAGCTTAACTGCTAAATGGGAGTAAAATATGTATCAAATGGAAATAAGGGAAAATGAAGCCGGACAACGACTGGATAAATTCCTTCACAAATTTATGCCTTTGGCGCCCACTTCTTTTTTTTATAAGATGATGCGTAAAAAGAACATTACCTTAAATGGAAAGAAAGCAGAAGGCAGGGAAAAACTGAATATTGGAGACAAGGTTACTTTTTTTCTTGCAGATGAAACCCTGAAGGGATTCCAAAAGGAAGAACGGGGCGAGGATGAATATGAGAAGGCTTATCATAAGCTCAAAGGAATTTCTATTGTATATGAAGATGAGCATGTAATCGTTATGAATAAGCCTGCCGGAATACTGTCTCAGAAAGCACAGCAGGAGGACTTATCCTTAAATGAGTGGTTAATTGGGTATCTTCTTTACAGTGAAAAAATCAATAAAGAACAGCTTTCCACTTTTAAACCTTCTATCTGTAATCGATTGGATCGGAACACGATTGGACTTGTAATTGGTGCTAAATCCCTGATTGGTAGTCAGCAGATAAATGAACTTATCAGCAGTCGAAAAATCCATAAATATTACCGGATGTTTGTAAAGGGACAGGTGCTAAAGGAAGAGACTTTGGAAGGCTATTTGATTAAGGATGAAAGATTCAACAGGGTTCAACTTGTGAAGAACAGATCAGAAGGGGGCGGCTCCTATATTAAGACCAGATTTTATCCCATAAAACAGTTTCAGGACAGAACTCTGGTTGAGGCAGAGCTGATTACAGGAAAGCCGCATCAGATACGCATTCACATGGCAAGTACAGGGCATCCGCTTCTGGGGGATTATAAATATGGTGACAGACGTTGGAACGACCAATATAAGCAACAGTATCGGGTCAGCAGCCAACTTTTGTATGCCTGTCGTTTGGAGACGCCTAAGATGGAAGCACCACTTTCATCTTTTGGTGACAGAGTAATTGAGGCACCAATACCTACAATTTTCGCTGAACTGATGAAAGATAGTTAAAAAGATTAAAGGAAACTATAAAAACATGGCTACATGGAGTTCCAGGGGACTTAGAGGTTCAACCCTTGAAGATTTAATCAACAGAACAAATGAAAAATATCTGGAAAATGGGCTGGCGCTGATTCAAAAGATTCCAACGCCCATTACGCCGATTAATATTGACAAAGCAACCCGCCACATTACGCTTGCCTATTTTGACCAGAAGAGTACCGTTGACTACATCGGTGCTGTGCAGGGAATCCCGGTCTGCTTTGATGCCAAGGAATGTGCGCTGGACCGTTTTTCTCTTCAGAACATTCATGAACATCAGGTTGTTTTTATGGAGGAGTTTGAAAAGCAGGGCGGTGTTGCGTTCTTTTTGATTTATTTTTCGCATCGGAATGAATTTTACTATCTTCCCTTTGAAATCTTTAAATTTTTCTGGGAAAGGGCATTAAACGGCGGGCGAAAAAGCTTTCTATATGAAGAATTAAATCCGGAATACATACTACCCAAAAAACAGGGGGTTTTTGTCCCTTACCTGGATATGCTGAGTAAGGATCTAAGTGAAA
>CAMBLS010000152.1 GCA_945868485.1 uncultured Lachnospiraceae bacterium
GATGTTTACGCTGCTTATGGAGCAGCTCAATGATCCCTTGATTTATATCCTGATGGTTGCAATTGCAATTTCCCTTTTTTTAAAGGAAGCAGGGGATGCAGTAATTATCGCAGCAGTTATTATTTTAAATTCGGTAGTGGGTGTCATTCAGGAGGACAAGGCACGAAAAGCGATAGAAGCATTGCAGCAGCTATCCAGCCCGAAAGCATTGGTAAAGCGTGAGGGGAAGGAATTTGAAATTTCCAGCAATGAGCTTGTTCCTGGTGACATCGTCTTTTTGGAGGCAGGAAGACAGGTACCAGCAGATTTACGCCTCCTGAAGGCGATTAATTTAAAAATTGAGGAATCGGCACTTACAGGAGAGTCGGTTCCGGTGGAGAAGACCACAGACAAGCTGAATACACAGGGAATGGGAATCGGGGATAAAACCAATATGGCTTATATGTCAACCACCGTCACCTACGGGAGAGGCGAAGGGGTTGTAACTGCCACTGGAATGAATACGGAAATCGGAAAAATTGCAGGTCTAATTGACACGGAAAGCAATGAGATGACACCGCTTCAAAAGCGCTTGGCAGATTTGGGAAAAGTGCTGAGCATGGTTGCTGTTTTGGTGTGTGTGTTTCTGTTTTTAGTTGCAGTGTTGCAAAGACGGGATATAGGAGACATGCTCCTAACTGCTATCTCCCTTGCTGTGGCAGCAGTGCCCGAAGGCTTGGCAGCTGTGGTGACGATTGTTCTTGCATTAAGCGTATCCCGGATGGTTAAGGTGGGAACCATTGTGCGAAGGCTGCCTTCGGTGGAAACGCTTGGAGCGGTTAATACAGTATGTTCTGATAAGACAGGAACATTGACCAGAAATCGAATGACGGTTAAGGAATGCTATGTGGACGGGCATATTGTAAAACAAGAGGAATTAAACGGACAGGAAAATCAATTGTTTTTGGAAGCGTGTACACTGTGTAATGATGCTGTGATTGGGGAAAACAGGCTGGGAGACCCCACAGAAATTGCACTTCTTGATTTTACATGCGGGCATGGATTTAGAAAAGAACAGCTGGAAGGCAAGCAGCCAAGAATTGATGAGCGTGCATTTGATTCCGAGCGTAAGCGAATGACCACAGTTCACAGAAATGGGACAGAGAAGATTGCCTACATTAAAGGAGCGGCAGATGAAATGATTGACCGCTGTCAGAGCGTATGGATTCACGGAAAGGAAATGACTTTTTCGGCAAAGGCAAAACGTGAGGCAAAGGAAGCAATAGAGCAGATGGCGGGCAGAGCGTTTCGGGTATTGGCCATTGCTGTCAAACGAAAGGGTGATTTGAAGGACGAAAAGAATATGACCTTTGTGGGGATGACAGGAATGATAGATCCTCCACGAGAAGAGGCTAAATCGGCAGTGGAAAGCTTCCGGGGAGCTCATGTGGATACCGTTATGATTACGGGAGATCATGTGGACACAGCATTTGCCATTGCAAAGGAGCTGGGAATTGCCACAGAAAAGAAGGAGTGTCTGACCGGTGCACAGATTGATACAATGGATAGCCGGCAATTTTCAGATATAGTGGAGGATATTCATGTTTTTGCAAGGGTATCTCCGGAGCATAAAGTGCGAATTGTTGATGCCCTAAGGTCGAGAGGAAAGATTGTTGCCATGACGGGGGATGGCATTAATGATGCCCCTTCGTTAAAGACTGCTGATGTGGGAATTGCCATGGGAAAAGAGGGGACGGATGTTGCAAGAAATGCGGCTGACCTGGTGCTCACGGATGATAATTTTGCCACAATTGAAAAGGCAATGAAAGAAGGAAGAGGAATTTATGAAAACATTCGTAAAACAATTTTATTCCTGCTTTCTTCCAATTTTGGCGAAATTATCACGATGTTGGTGGCAGTTTTGGCAGGATTTCCAACGCCTTTAAAAGCCAGTCATATTTTATGGATCAATCTGATTACGGATTCTCTTCCAGCGCTTGCCCTGGGGGTAGATCAGAATGATGGAGAAGCTTTAATGAAGGAGCCACCGAGAAAAAGTACGGACAGTCTTTTTTCCCATGGAGGAATGGCATGTACATTGTGTTATGGTGCGGTCATTGGAATAATCAGTCTGATAGCTTTTCTTGCTGTGCCCTATCAGGAACTATTGAAAGAAAGTCTGCCTGTTACCGTACAGAATCTGGAAAAAATTCTTAGACTGGAGCCAATTTTGAATAAAGCCCAGACTCATGCATTCACGGTACTGGCGATGAGCCAGCTTATGCATGCAGTAGGAATGCGGGATGTGAATAAATCTATATTTAAAATGAAGCACATGGACAATGTTTATATGATTTTTGCGTGGGTAACGGGAATTGTTTTACAGGCATTGGTGACGGAAATTCCTTATTTTGTTTCTCTCTTTGGAACCAGCAGATTAACCCTTCAGGAATGGGGAATATTAGGAGCACTTTCCAGTTTGCCGCTTGTGGTACATGAGCTTTTGGTTCTTTCTGAAGGGATGATGAAAAGAGCAGAAACACAGGGCTTAGAGAAGGCGAATAAAGGCAAGAACCATGAGAATAGCCGCCCCCAGCCAGGCGAAGTTGTGTGAGCTTTTCCCGGACAATATTATTCCGGCAAAATGTCCAACCCGCATGAAAATGAGATGAACCAGGGAGGTCAAAATCAGAAGGATGGTAGCGGGTAAAGGGAGGTCTCCGGTGCAAAGACCGGCAGAAACATTGTCAACAGAGAGTGCTAGGGCAAGAAACACTGCTTCATGGCAGGAGAGAATCTCTTTGTTCTCCTTATTGATCTTCTGGCTGATTATATTGGTAGTCAGGCTATCCTCCTTCCGGTGGAGCTGTGGAATCGTATCATAAAATTTATATAGAGAAAGCAGAAGCAGTACAGTAAATGAAAGACCTTTGGTAAGAAGAGCAGGAATCAGGTGGAGAATAAAATTTCCTGCAAGCAGGGAGAGGGTCAATATTCCGCCGGACAATAGTGAAGCAATCATAAGGGAAGATAAAGGAACATGCACTTTACCTACTCCATAGGATAACCCTGCTGCAAATGCATCCATGGAAAGCACGATGATCAGTAATATGAAAAAGTAAAACGTCATAGGATTATGCTGCCTTAATTGTTTGCTATATCATATTCGGTTATGGTATAATTTGACTATAATATTTGAAATATTTTGTCGTCGCAGACAGAGAAAGGTGCGGAAAATGTCATGGCAAATACAAAAGTGTGCGTTCTTGCCGGAAATACGGGGGCCAAAGAGTATTCCATGATGGAAAAGTATGCGAGTCAGGGGTGCAATATTGCATTTATGGATCAAAATAAGGAGCTTGGCAGAATGATTCAGGAAGAACTGGAGCGTGTCTATCAGGTGGCAGTATTTTTTTTCCATGGGGATGTGGATAGCGAGGAGGACAGAGATATTTTTTTTGCGGTGATAGAGGAAATGTACAAAGGAACAGACTGCTTTATCTGTAAGAATGGCTTGGCGGAGGGATGAAACATGAAACTGGTTTTTATAGGTGCAGCACATGAAGTAACAGGAAGCTGTCATTATTTAAATGCTTGTGGGAAACATATATTGATTGATTGTGGTATGGAGCAGGGAATCAATCAGTTTGAAAATTGTGATTTACCGGTACAGGAATCTTTTATAGACTATGTACTGCTGACCCATGCGCACGTGGATCACTCTGGAATGATTCCAAGGCTGGTTGCAAGGGGATTTCGAGGTCAGATTTTGATGACAAGAGCAACTGCTGATCTTTGTAATATTATGCTTAGAGACTGTGCACATATTCAGATGCAGGAGGCAGAGTGGAAGAATCGTAAGGCAAAGAGAAGCTCTGGTGTGGAGCCCCACGAGCCGGTTTATACTATGGAGGATGCAGATGCGGCGATCAGGAGGATTGTCCCCTGTGAATATGGTCAGGAGATAGAATTGTGCGAGGGGATTAAGATTCGTTTTACGGATGTAGGACATCTTTTGGGTTCAGCCAGCATTGAAGTGTGGGCAACCGAGGAAGGAACTACAAGGAAGATTGTTTTTTCAGGTGATATTGGCAATAAGAATCAGCCCTTGATTAAGGATCCCAGCTTCACGGAGGAAGCGGATTATGTGGTAATGGAATCCACTTATGGTGACAGATTCCATCCCAGCGAGCATCCGGATTATGTAAAGGAATTGACAGAGATTTTGCAGGAAACCTTTGACAGGGGAGGAAATGTGGTAATTCCTTCCTTTGCTGTAGGAAGAACACAGGAGATGCTGTATTTCCTGCGAAAAATCAAGATAGACCGGTTGGTTAAAGGACATGAGGATTTTCCTGTTTATGTAGACAGTCCTTTGGCGGTGGAAGCGACAGGTATTTTTCACAAAAATGAGTGGGATTGTTTTGACAAGGACGCAATGGAGCTGCTGAAAGCAGGAATCAACCCGATTTCATTTTCAGGGCTGCGGCTTTCTATCACCAGTGATGAGTCGAAGGCAATCAATTTTGATAGTACACCGAAGGTGATCATATCGGCATCGGGAATGTGTGAAGCTGGAAGAATCAGGCATCATTTAAAGCATAATTTGTGGAGGCCTGAATGTACGATTCTTTTTGTAGGGTATCAGGCAGTAGGTACTTTGGGAAGAGCGCTTATAGAGGGAGTTACAGAGGTAAAACTTTTTGGTGAAACGATAGATGTGCGTGCAAGTATTCGTACCCTTACCGGACTTTCGGGACATGCTGATAAAAATGGGCTGATAGAGTGGGTTAAAGGTTTTAAGGAAAAGCCCCGCAGAGTATTTGTGGTACATGGGGAAGATACGGTCTGTAAGCTGTTTACAGAATGTCTTCAGGTAGAACATGGTATTAAGGCATACGCACCCTATAGCGGTACGGAATTCAATCTGATTACCAATAAGCTTGAATATGAGGCAGCGCCTATTCCGCTTAAGAAGAAAGTCAAGACTGTATCTGATGTATTCGCGCGTCTGTTGGCAGCAGGGCAGAGATTGATTGCTGTGATTCATAAAAATGAGGGTGGCGCAAATAAGGATCTTGCTAAATTTGCAGATCAAATCAATTCCCTTTGCGATAAGTGGGATGTATAAATGTTTGGAGGAATTTTGCAATGAGCATTGCTGATGAGATATTTATCAACATGTGCAGGGACATTCTTGAAAATGGCACCAGCACGGAAGGAGAGAAGGTTCGGCCTCATTGGGAGGATGGAACTCCTGCCTATACAATTAAGAAATTTGGGGTAGTTAACAGATACGACCTTTCTAAGGAGTTTCCAATAATGACGCTTAGAAGGACTGCACTGAAAAGCGCTACCGATGAAATGCTGTGGATCTGGCAGCAGAAGTCCAATAATATCAACGACCTTCATAGCCATATATGGGATGAATGGGCAGATCCCGACGGTTCTATCGGAAAGGCTTACGGATACCAGATGGGAGTGAAGCATCAATATAAGGAAGGCATGATGGATCAGGTGGACAGGGTTATTTATGATTTGAAGAATAATCCCTTCAGCCGCCGGATTATGACCAATATTTATGTACATCAGGATCTGCATGAAATGAATTTATATCCCTGTGCTTACAGCATGACCTTTAATGTGACGCAAAAGAAAGGCGAGGACAGGCTGACACTGAATGCAATTCTAAATCAGCGTTCTCAGGATGTTCTGGCAGCAAATAATTGGAACGTAGTGCAATATGCAGTATTGGTTCATATGCTGGCACAGGTGTGTGACATGAACGTCGGAGAGCTGGTACATGTGATTGCAGATGCCCATATTTATGACAGGCATATCCCTATCATTAAAGAGCTGATTGAGAGAACCCCATATCCGGCACCATCTTTCTGGTTAAATCCGGAGATTAAGGATTTTTATCAGTTTACCAGGGATGATGTGAGGGTAGAAGATTACGTTACTGGGGAGCAGATTAAGGATATCCCTATTGCAGTATAAAGGATAGCAGAAAGGACATACCAGAAATGAATTTAATTGTAGCAGTAGATGAAAACTGGGCAATCGGAAATAAAAATGAGCTCTTGGTCAGAATTCCAGCAGACCATAAGTTTTTCCGGCAGGAAACCACCGGAAAGGTAGTGGTTTTGGGTAGAAAGACCCTGGAAACATTTCCCCAGGGACTTCCACTTAAGAATCGTACCAATATTATTATGTCAACCAATCCTTCTTACCAGGTGAAGGATGCAGTGGTGGTACACAATGTGGAGGAGCTTTTAAAGGAACTGAAACAGTATGATACGCAGGATGTTTACATTGTAGGTGGAGAAAGCATTTACAGACAAATGCTTCCTTACTGTGATGTAGCACATGTTACCAGGATTGACCATGCTTACGAGGCAGATGCATTTTTTCCGAATTTGGATGAATGTCCCGAATGGCA
>CAMBLS010000153.1 GCA_945868485.1 uncultured Lachnospiraceae bacterium
TATCAGGGACATATGGTAGTCCGTGGTGAGGCAACCATTTCTTACACGGACTTTTCCATGATTAATGATACCATTGAAGATGATGATGAAAAATATGCTAATCCAAGAAACTTGGCATCGGGTACTTTGAGTTTGGATGATCCTGAAAAGGTAAAGGAGCGGCACGTTCATTTTAATGCATTTACTTTGGTTTATCTTGAAGATCAGATTGTATCATGGGGAGAACGGATGACATTACTTCAAAATGAGGGGTTTACAGTAGTGGATCGCGAAGCGGTAAATGCACAGACACTTCCGGATGCAATTAACCGGTGGACAGCCAAGGTAGAAAGCGGGGAGATGGATATTCCAGTAGATGGGCTGGTTATCTGCTATGATGATACGGAGTATGCTGCTTCGGGAAGCGTTACCGGACATCATGCCACACGTGCAGGATATGCGTTTAAATGGCAGGATGTGTCTGCAAAATCCAAGCTTTTGCATGTAGAGTGGTCCTGTGCAGCATCCACAATCTCACCTGTTGCAGTTTTTCAGCCGATTCTTTTGGAGGGAACCACTGTTTCAAGAGCATCCCTGTGTAATATCAGTGAGATGGAGCGACTTGGAATCGGAAAAGAATGTACGCTGGAGATTATCAAGGCAAATAAAATCATTCCCAAATGTATTGCGGTAACAGAGGCAGAGGGAAGCTTTGAAGTTCCAGAGAGTTGTCCTGTCTGTGGGGCGGCGACTGAAATTCGCATCAGCCCAAAAAGCAAAACGAAGACCCTGCACTGCACCAATCCTGATTGCACTGCAAAGCATGTAAAAAAGTTTACCCGTTTTGTCAGCAAATCAGGTATGGACATTGACGGGCTGTCAATCCAGACCATGTTGAAGTTTATGAATGAAGGATTTATTAAGGAATTTGCTGATATTTATCACCTGTCTGAGCATGCAGAGGTAATCAGGCAGATGGAGGGATTTGGAGAAAAATCCTGCGATAACATGATCCGTGCTATCGAAAAAAGCAGACAGGTTCATCCGGTTAATTTTATTTATGCCCTTTGTATTCCGATGATTGGTTTGGATGCAGGAAAGAAAATGATATCAAGTGGTGGATTTCAGAATTTTTTAGACCGATTGGAACAAAGGAAAGGATTTGAAGACATTGACGGAATAGGACCGGAAAAATCAGGTTCTATTATGGAGTGGTATCAGAATGAGAAGAATCAATCCTCCTTGAAAGCGTTGTTAAAAGAGGTTACAATAGAAAAGGTGGATATGCAGCCTGATGGGGAGGGACGCTGTAAGGGACTTACCTTTGTCATTACGGGAGATGTTCACTATTACAAAAATAGGGATGAATTTAAGGCTTATGTGGAAAAAAGTGGTGGAAAGGTAACAGGAAGTGTTACGTCCAAGACGGATTTTCTTGTCAATAATGATTTGCAGTCGGCTTCATCCAAAAACAGAAAGGCCAAAGAGCTTGGTATACCGATTATTTCAGAAGATGAATTTGTTGAGCGTTTTGGAGAATAAGGAGAAAAATAGATATGCCTATTAAAGTACAAAGTGATCTGCCAGCAAAAGAAATTTTGGAAAATGAAAATATATTTGTCATGGATGAATATCGTGCATTACATCAAAATATTCGTCCCTTACAGATTTGTATTTTAAATCTGATGCCGGTAAAACAGGATACGGAATTACAGCTTTTGCGTGCACTGTCCAATACACCGCTACAGATTGATGTTGCTTTTATGAAAATGAACAGTCATGTGTCATTAAATACACCAATCCAGCACTTGAACAGATTTTATAATACCTTTGACGAACTGAAATCAAAGAAATTTGACGGATTGATTATTACAGGTGCACCGGTAGAGCAGATTCCATTTGAAGAGGTGGACTATTGGCCAGAGCTTTGCGAGATTATGGAATGGACCAAAACACATGTGACCTCCACCTTACATATCTGCTGGGGGGCGCAGGCAGGACTGTATTATCATTTTGGATTACAAAAGGTTTTACTGCCCCAAAAGCTGTTCGGGGTCTACAGACATAAGGTGATGAACAGAAAAATACCGTTGGTAAGAGGCTTTGATGATTATTTTATGATTCCTCACAGCAGACATACGGCAGTACGTTCTGAAGATATTCATAATTGCAAGGAACTGATGGTTTTGGCGGAATCTGAGGAGGCAGGCGTGCTTCTTTGCATGGCAGAGGAAGGAAAACAGATTTTTGTTATGGGGCATCCTGAGTATGACCGATACACTCTGCAGAACGAATATCTGCGGGATAAGGGAAAAGGTTTGCCGATACAGCCTCCAAAGAATTATTATCCCGATGATGATGATACCAGGAAGCCGGATTTACAATGGCGATCTCACAGCAATAATCTGTATTCAAATTGGTTAAATTATTACGTATATCAGATTACACCGTATGAATTATAAGAAAGTGTGAAATTATGGAAGATAAGAAAATTAAATTACAGGAACAACAAATTGAATATAAGAAGGGATTGAAGTGGTACCCCATTTCTTATACCGATATTAAGCAGGCATACCTTAGAATTGAGGAAGTTAATGGCAGACTTTGCTGCGGAGTTGCAAATTTTGATTTGTATTTTCTTGTTTTGATAACGAAGGATGAAAAAACAATCAAGGTAGAGGCATCCGCAGAAAAGGTAGTGAAAGAAATGCTTTCTGTTCTGAAGGAGAAAAATCCAAAGTTGGAAATTGGATACAAAAAATCTGAATGCCAATGTAATAATAAGGATTGTGAATGTGAATAATTTCCATGCCTTGTCCATATACTGTAGTAATTGAAAATTTCAGGAGGTAAATTATGGCAAGAGGACAAAGAAAGGCAATAGAGGATAAAATTACAGAAAAAGAGGAATTGGTGCAGGCACTTAAGGTGAGACTGAAAGCGGAACAAGGTGAACTGGATGCACTTTACAGGGAAAAGCGTGACAGGGATCTGGAAGGATTAAATCAGATGATAGCGGCATCAGGACTTAATTTGGAGCAGGCAGCATCAGTTTTGCAGGATTACATTCAGGCACAGACGACCAGAGAGTCAGCGTAAGGTTGTACTATTATACATTTGGAAAATCCGGACATAGGCTAATCCATGTGAGAAAGGCAAAGGTACAAAAGTGAAATATTTGAAACAGTTTGGAATTATTATGGTACTGTCTTTTTTGGGAGAAATTTTGTACTGCATACTTCCGTTTCCGGTTCCTGCCAGTATTTATGGCATTGTAATGCTATTTATCTGTTTGGAAACCGGTCTGATTAAACTGGGAGATGTTAAGGAGGTCAGTACCTTTTTGATTGAAATTATGCCAGTCATGTTTATTCCGGCGGCAGTGGGCTTAATAGAATCATGGGAAATTATCAGAGAAGATGTGGTTATTTATGTTGTTATTACAGTGGTGACTACATTAGTGGTCATGGTTGTGGCAGGAAGAATTACGCAACGAATCATCCGTGGTGGAAAGAAAAAGGAAAACGAGGTGAAAGCGCATGAGTGATTTTTTTCAGACATCCGTTTACTTTGGAGTATTGATCAGTCTGATATCCTATGGGATTGGCACAGCACTTAAGAAAAAATGGAAATGGGGGCTGTTCAATCCGCTGTTGATAGCAATTATACTTACGATTGCTGTAATGCTTGTTTTTCACATAGACTATGATGTGTATTACGAAAGCGCCAAATATATAAGTTATCTTTTGACACCGGCAACAATTTGTCTGGCAGTGCCGCTGTATGAACAGTTTGAATTGCTGAAGAAGAATTATAAAGCAGTGGTAGCTGGAATTGCGTCAGGTGCAGTGATGGGACTGATTAGTGTGTTTGTGCTGGCACTTATTTTTGAACTGGATCACAAGACTTATGTGACGTTTCTTCCGAAATCGATTACCACAGCAATTGGAATGGGAGTTTCACAGGAACTGGGAGGATATGTATCCATTACGGTAGCTGCAATTATTATTACCGGTGTCCTGGGAAATGTATTTGCTGAAAGTGTCTGCAAGATTTTCCGTATAGAAGAGCCGGTTGCCAAAGGGGTTGCACTGGGAACCAGTGCCCATGCCATTGGAACTTCCAGGGCAATGGAAATGGGTGAAATTGAAGGAGCAATGAGCAGCCTGTCGATAGTTGTTGCTGGAATTATCACGGTAGTAGGGGCAAGCATTTTTGCAAACTTTATTTAAAATGGAAAGATACTGTACAGAGGTATGGTATCTTTTTTGTTAGAAAAGAGGACTTTATGATTGACATAACTTCTTAAAGTATTGTATCATAATAACATATGTTATACTAAAGAAGGGATGGTCCTATGGCAAGAAAAGAATCAATTACAAAGGAAGACTTGATAAATGCAGCGTTTGCGATTTTAGAGACGGAGGGCATAGAGCAGGTTACAGCAAGAAAGCTTGCTGCCAAAGCAAACTGTTCAACACAGCCCATTTTTCGTGTTTATAAGAATATGGAAGAATTAAATGAGGAGCTCTTTGGAAGAGCTTGTCAGTTTTTTCATGATTATTATGCCGGATTTCCGAGACAGACAGTGGTTCCTTTTGTTAATTTGGGACAGGCATATATTAAATTTGCCGAAGAGCATAAGAGATTATTTGAGTTTGTTTTTTTATCCTCCAATCGTTTTGGAAGAAGTATGTATGATCTGGTAAATGGAAGCGAAGGAAATGTGAGCAGGGAAATTCAGATGGCCACAGGACAGGGATGCAGGAATGCCAGTGAGCTGTTTATGAAAATGTGGATTTTTATTCATGGTGCCGCATGTATGTCACTTACCGGAGATTATGATCTTTCGGAAAAAGAAACGGAACAGCTTCTCAAAGATGCTTATCAGTCATTCAAATAGGAATATATAACGGGTGAAATATTTAGGAGAGTGAAAGGAAGCCGGGATGGAACAACGAGGTCAGGATATTATTACCAGAATGAATGACAAATATATGAAGATGAGCAAAGGTCATAAAGCGATTGCCGCTTATATTTCTGATCATTATGAGCAGGCTGTATTTATGACCGCTGCAAAGCTTGGAGAAACAGTGGGAGTCAGCGAGTCTACTGTGGTACGTTTTGCCATGGGACTTGGATATGAGGGGTATCCCGAATTTCAGAAGGCGCTGGAGGACTGGGTCAAGAATAAGTTGAATTCGGTGCAGAAGATAGGGGCGAAATACGGACGGAGCTCCCAGTCAGAAATTCTTCATTCGGTGCTCAATGCAGATATCGAAAAAATTCAGGACACCATTGTAAATTTGGATGCGGCGGCATTTGAGGCAGCGGTGGACATCATACTGGAAGCAAAGACAATTTATCTGGTAGGAGTAAGAAGCTGTGAACCGTTGGCTGATTTCCTACATTTTTATTTAAATATGATCAGAGGAAATATTGTTCTTTTAAAAACAACGAGTGTTACGGAAATGTTTGAACAGATGATCAGGATTAATGAGAGGGATGCCATTATCGGTATCAGTTTCCCCAGATATTCCATGCGTACCTTAAAGGCAATGGAGTTTGCAAATGATAGAAATGCAAAGGTAATTACCATTACAGACAGCATCCATTCTCCCATGAATCTATATTCTTCCTGCAATCTGCTTGCCCGAAGTGACATGGTATCGATTGTAGATTCATTGGTGGCCCCTTTGAGTGTAATTAATGCATTAGTGGTTGCGCTTTGTCTAAAACAGCCGGATACAGTAAAAAAGAATCTGGAGACGCTGGAAGAAGTATGGAATAATTATCAGGTTTACTTAAATGATGAGATTAACTTTATAGATGAAGAACCCATGTTGAACTATCCACTAAAAAAGATGGAAGAGCACAGCCAGGGTTAGTTTCGGAAAGCAGAGAATATGAAGCAGGTGATTGTAATCGGCGGCGGTGCTGCCGGGATGATGGCAGCGATTGGAGCCGCGAAAGAAGGTGCACGTGTGACGCTGCTTGAGCAGAATGAAAAGACAGGAAAAAAGATTTTTATTACAGGAAAGGGCAGATGTAATCTTACCAATGCCTGTGAACAGGAAGATTTTTTCAGTCATGTGATTAGCAATGGGAAGTTCCTTTACAGTGCTTTTTATCAGATGGACAATCAGTCAGTGATGGACTTTTTTGAGAATGCAGGATGCAGGCTTAAGGTGGAAAGAGGAGACAGAGTTTTTCCTGTATCAGACCACTCCTCAGATGTGATTGCCGCTTTAAATCGTCAGATGGAAAAAGAAGGCATTAAAGTATGTCTGCATACCAAAGTAAAAGAGCTTTTGACAACTGTAGAATCAGGAAATAGGGAA
>CAMBLS010000154.1 GCA_945868485.1 uncultured Lachnospiraceae bacterium
TTTCTGGAGTATTTCATTATTGAACGGGGTACGATGTGGAATGCAGTGCTGGATATTCTGAAGGAAAAGGTAAAAGAGGGTGTGGAAGTCAGAGTCATGTATGATGGCATGTGTTCTATTATGCTGCTTCCATATAAATATCCGGAGAAGCTGAAGAAGTATGGTATCAAGGCAAAGATGTTTGCGCCTATTGTTCCCTTTCTTTCTACTACACAGAATAATCGTGACCACAGGAAAATAGTGGTTATTGACGGAAAGGTGGCTTTCACAGGTGGTGTAAATCTGGCTGATGAATATATTAATCAGGTAGAACGTTTTGGACATTGGAAAGATGTGGCGGTAAAGGTCACCGGAGATGCAGTGCGTAGTTTCACCATTATGTTTTTACAGATGTGGAATGTGTCTGAGTGGGAAAGAGAAAACTATGAGGCATATCTGGAAGGGATTACCTATGAAGAGCCACTCTATCATGATGGTTTCGTGATTCCCTATGGAGAAACACCTACAAGAAGCGTAGAGTTAGGAAAGACTGTATATGCGTCTATGATTAATAGTGCAACCCAATATGTACATATTATGACACCATATTTCATTGTGGACAGAGAATTCCTGGACAGCATGCGCTTTGCGGCCAGACGAGGTGTGGAGGTAGTCATGATTCTGCCGCACATACCAGATAAAAAAATTGTCTATTATATTGCAAGGAATTATTATCCAGAACTATTAGAGGCGGGAATCAAGGTATATGAGTACACACCGGGCTTTGTCCATGCTAAGGTTTTTGTGGCCGATGATATTAATGCTACGGTAGGAACAATCAATCTTGATTATAGAAGTTTTTATCATCATTTTGAGTGTGGTGCCTATTTTTATGACAACTCTGTAATTGGTAAAGTTGAGGAGGATTTCCAAAATACATTACAAAAGTGTATGGAGGTTACACCAGAATATTATAAACAAATTCCGCTATATCAGAAATTAATCGGTAGAATTGCAAAGGTAATCGCCCCGCTTATGTAGGGGACGGACAGGGGGAGGAAGTGACTGTATGCAGGGCATCCTATATGATGCAACAAAGGTTAAAATTTGTCAGGCATTTTATGAAATATGTGAATATGCAGAACTGTCAAAGGAATGGGCAGATGAACTTTGGCGAGATACTTTGATCCATAAGGAGATTTATGATGAAATGGTCTATTACATTGAACATCATACCTTTCAGGATCATGTAAAGGTGTGTGGATATACACTCTGTGATCTTTATGTCTGGCAGATGAATCGCTACAACCTTATTAAGGATACTGGGAAAAATCCCAGAAGCTGCAATAAAGAGAAAATGGCTATGCAGGCATTTAGAACCATGATAGAACTCATAAAAAACCCGGAGGAATACAGCAGGAGGCTGGAATACGGACAGGGAACGGATAAATTATGACTAAACAGGAATTTTTATTACAGCTACAGCGGACATTAAATGGAAGTATTGGAAGTAATGAGGCGGAATCGCATGTCTCCTATTATCGTGAATATATAGAAATTGAGATGCGAAAGGGTAGAACAGAGGAAGAAGTTACGACTGAACTTGGAGATCCCAAGTTGATTGCTAAGAGTATTGCAGGTGCCTTACAATACAGGGATGGAAGTAAAATTAAGGATCAATGTGTTCTCTTCTGCGCAGATATCTGTAATAAAGTAAAGAGTTGGTTTGAACGATTATAAATGTAAAAGCCTGTCAGAGGATGACAGGCTTTACAGGGGAGTATAAATAATTAATATAAGGGTGTAAACAGAAAATTGAAGGGCTTTTCTGCTTACACTCACATTATAGCTCATGCTTTTCAATTAGACAAGACTTAAATAGTACAAAAGTACCAACGTGTAAATGGGACAAAAATTGTGCAAAATGAATAAAAAATAAGTACCAAAGTACCAAAAGACAAAAGTATAAAAGATTTTTAAAATGAAAATACTACTTCTGTAACCTAATGAATCAGGAGGAAACAAATATGGCTAAGAATGATTATCAGAACAACCAGAACAATCAGAATCAGGAAAACAAATCCAACCAGAATTGCCAGAACAGCCAGAAGAACAGCTCTTCTAATGGCTCTTCTAACAGCAAAGACAATAACAAAAAGAATAACGAATTTTAAACGGATTTGGCGAAGAGGCACCCTTAGGGGTGCCTTTTTCGAAGTATTCGTTCACTTTAAGCAATCTGTAAAATCTGCCTGACAGGTGTCCGTTCAGTAGCTATGACTGCTTTCGGGATTTTGGGAAACAGGCAGCACAAATATCCATTAGCTGTCCTTCTGGCAAACTTGAAGCCAATAACGTGTAAAGATGCGATGAACCTTTTGGAAAATTTTGTGAAAAATCAAAAAATCCATTTTCGAAAACGTACAGCCCTATTTAATTGTTTGAGCGTTAGCGAGTTTTTAAATAGGGCTGTTTATATCGTCTCAAAAATGAATTTTTTAGATTTTGCCAAAATTTTTCATAGGTTCAAGCACTTTACACGTTATGGCTTCTTCAAACAAGCCATCCGGACAGCAATAATTTTGTGCTGCCTGTTTCTACAAATCCATCGAAAGGCAGTCAAAAGCTACTGAACGGACACCTGTCAGGCAGGCTTTCCAGCCTGCTTAAGGCTGAACAGTTACTTTTCGAATGTTTCTATACAAAAAAACCGGATTATGGTACAATCACAAAAAAGAACAGTCGATGAAATGAGGTACCCATGAAGCGATATGAACTGATAGCCCCTTGTCATTTTGGATTGGAGTCTGTATTAAAACGTGAAATAACAGATCTGGGATATGATGTTATAAAGGTTGAGGATGGAAGAGTTACTTTTATTGGTGATGAAGAAGCCATCTGCCGTGCCAACATCTTTTTGCGCACGGCTGAAAGAATTTTAATTAAGGCAGGAAGCTTTCGGGCAGAAACTTATGAGGAACTGTTTCAGGGAACGAAAAATATTCCATGGGAGGACATGATTCCTTCGGACGGAAGGTTTTGGGTAACCAAGGCGGCAAGTGTAAAAAGCAAACTGTTTAGTCCATCGGATATTCAATCAGTTATGAAAAAAGCCATGGTAGAGCGGCTGAAAAGTGTTTATCATGTGGAGTGGTTTGAGGAAAATGGTTCTCCTTTTCCAGTCAGAGTTTTTTTAATGAAGGATGAGGTGACTGCGGCACTGGATACCACAGGAGAGTCTCTGCATAAAAGAGGATATCGTAAGCTTACGGCGAAGGCGCCTATTGCAGAGAATCTTGCGGCAGCGCTGATTATGCTTACCCCGTGGAAAGGGGACAGAATTCTTGTGGATCCTTTTTGTGGAAGTGGAACTTTTCCGATTGAAGCGGCAATGATGGCAGCCAATATAGCGCCTGGCATGAATCGCAGTTTTACGGCAGAAAAATGGACACATCTGATTCCCCCTAAAGAATGGTATGATGCCGTGGATGAGGCAAGAGAGCAGATTACGCTAGACAGGGATACGGATATTCAGGGATATGATATTGATGATGCTATGGTATCCATTGCAAGGGAGAATGCAAAGCTGGCAGGTGTTGAACACATGATTCATTTTCAAAAAAGGAGTGTCGACCAGCTTAGTCATAATAAAAAGTACGGATTTATAATTACAAACCCTCCCTATGGAGAGCGAATTGAAGAAAAGAAGAACCTGCCGGCACTTTACCAAACAATCGGTGAACGTTTTAAGGCGTTGGACAGTTGGTCACTCTATCTCATTACTGCTTATGAGAAGGCAGAAGAAGCCATGGGCATCAAGGCGGTAAAGAACAGAAAAATTTATAATGGAATGATGAAAACCTATTTTTATCAATTTCCAGGACCTAAACCGCCGAAAAAGAAATAACAGGAGTAAAAATGCAACACAATCTAATGAAAAGGGCTGCTATTTTTAGTATAATCTTTTCGATAGTAGCGATGGGAATTATTCTATATTTGTCAGCAGGCAAAGTAATTACAATTTCAAATGTGGCTCAGGATGAGGTGCAAAGGGAAGTTCCTCAGTCGGGAAATAAAGAAGAAGCAAAGGCACAAACGTTGACCTTTGTTTTAGGGCAAAGCAATACCAGTTATCTTCGTATTCCCTTGCCAAAGGAGTGTAAGGCGGAAGATATTGTGATAGAAAATCATTACATGGATCAGGAACTTTGTGTGTTAGTTAATGGTGCAAAGGATGAATTTTATGCAGAAAATGCCATATCAGGAAATAGAGAGATGATAGGACAGGGGACTTATGAGTCTGAGGGAAACGGTGTCAAGTTAAGATTTCAGTTGACAGGAGTTTTTGAATACCGTACTATTTTGGAAAATAATGATTTATATGTAAGCTTTTTAAGTCCCAGAGAAATGTATAAGAAAATTGTGGTAATTGACCCGGCCTGTGGCGGGATGAATGAGGGATATACAGCAAATGGACTTCTCGAGAAAACGGTTAATCTTAAGGTTGCACAAAAGTTAAAGGAAAAGCTGGATAAAACCGATATAAAGGCATATTATACAAGAATGGATGATGTGAATCCAGAGGAAGAAAGCAGAGTAAATTTAGCTAATGCCACCAAGGCTGACATGTATATTCGAATTCAGGTGGATGCAAACGAGGATGTTTCTGTATACGGAGCTACGGCAGTGTATAATGATAATTATTTCATTCCCGGATTTGGCAGTGTAGAGTTGGCAGACATGCTGGAACGTGAGGTTGTTACCAGTATTAAGGGGAAGGCATTGGGATTAAGTGAAGCAGACGCAAGGGATTATACACTGAGAAATGTGACAATTCCGGCGGCAACAATCAGAGTAGGGTGTATTACCAACAAGCAGGAGGCTATTCTGCTTGGCAAGGAAGAATATTATGACAGGATTGCAACAGGAATTTATAATGCAATCGTGAAGGTATATGATGAAAGGACATAGTGCCATGCAAAGAGTTATTTTTGCTACCGGGAATGCAGGGAAGATGAAAGAAATCAGGATGATTTTGGCTGACCTGAATATAGATGGAGCACTGGTGGAAGTCGTTTCTATGAAAGAAGCAGGAATTGGTCTTGATATTGAAGAAAATGGAAAAAGCTTTGAAGAAAATGCAGTAATCAAGGCAAAGTCAGTTGCGGCAGCACAAAGCGGTGCAATTGTACTTGCCGATGATTCGGGACTTGAGATCGATTATTTAAATGGAGAACCGGGAATTTATTCTGCAAGATATATGGGTGAGGATACTCCTTATCATAAAAAAAATTCCAATCTGATTGAACGTCTTGACGGAGTGCCGGATGAAAAAAGAACAGCGAGATTTGTATGTGCGATTGCATGTGTGCTTCCCGATGGACGAGTACTTGAGGAAAAGGCCACGATTGAGGGCAGAATCGGTTATGAAGAAAGAGGAAGCAATGGATTTGGCTATGATCCTATTTTTATGGTTCCTGAATATGGAAAGAGTACTGCAGAGCTGACGGAAGAAGAAAAGAATGAGATTAGCCATAGAGGAAAAGCGTTGCGGGCTATGAAAGAAAGATTACGGACTTGCTATAAATAGGAAAAAGGATGTAGAGAGGCTTGTATTTATGAAAATATTGATTGTCAGTGACACCCATCGCAAAAATGACAACTATATAAAGGTATTAGAAAAGGTGGCTCCGGTAGATATGGTAATTCACTGTGGAGATATTGAAGGCAGTGAATATTTGATTGCAGAAAGTGCCGGATGTCCTGTACAGATGGTAGTGGGAAATAATGATTTCTTTTCGGATTTGCCAAGGGAAAAGGAATTTACAATAGGAAAATATAAGGTTTGGCTGACTCATGGTCATAACTATTACGTTTCCATGAATAATGAAATCATTAAGCAGGAGGCAAAAATGAGAGGTATGGACATTGTTATGTATGGACATACCCACAGACCGGTGATAGATATTGATAAGGATGTAATTGCGGTAAATCCCGGAAGCCTTACATATCCAAGGCAGGATGGAAGAAGTCCCTCTTTTATTGTGATGGATTTGGATAAAAATGGAGAAGCGCACTTCACAATCAATTACATAGAGTAACAGGTCATATCAAAATTAATTAAAAAAATTAGAATTTGTTATTGACATAATTGGTACCATATTTTATAATATATCTTGCGTTGCGTAAGAGTGCGACAGGACAAAACCAGCGGGGTGTGGCTCAGCTTGGCTAGAGCGCCTGGTTTGGGACCAGGAGGTCGCAG
>CAMBLS010000155.1 GCA_945868485.1 uncultured Lachnospiraceae bacterium
CTAAACCAGATATATACCAGCATACACAAGGTAGCTACGACAACGGCAATAATCGCATCTGTCTTCATTTCACTACTGATGGTAGAACTGATGGTTTCTGTAGTAATCTTTTCTGCATCTGCCGCAAAGTTATCTACCATAGCAGTTTTAAATGCTTCTCGTTCCTCAGTATCCAATGTACGGGTCTTGAAGATGACCTCGTTGGTTCCTTCTACTTTCTGGGTCTGAACATTGCCGTCCCCTGTGATTTCTTCAATCAGAGGAACTACCTTGGCATCAATATCTGCCAGTGCCATATCCTCATTAAAGGTTACATTCGTGGAAGTACCACCCACAAACTCGAGACTGTAATTTAAGCTTCCACCTGTCTGTGCCTTATTGATACCCATAAATACAAATCCTGCCAAAATCATGGCTATGGAAATACCAAAGAATACATTCTTTTTGGAAACAAAATTAATTGTTTTTCTATCTTTTGCAGTTCCATACCATTTTGCATCCTGAATGCCAATGGCATAAAATGCCTTCATAATCAGTCTAGTGATTACCATTGCCGTAAACATGGACAGTACAATACCAAGTGCCAGTGTTGCAGCAAAACCCTTTACCGTACCCGAACCTAAAACGCCAAGCACTGCTGCTGCGATCAATGTTGTAACGTTGCCGTCCACAATAGCTGAAGTAGCTTTCTTGTATCCAATACTAATGGCTGACTTAACAGTTTTACCCTTAGCAAGTTCTTCTCTGATACGCGCAAAGATGATTACGTTTGCGTCCACTGCCATACCAATGGAAAGAATGATACCTGCAATACCGGGCAATGTTAAGGTAATTTCAAATGCATCCAAAAGGATAATGATTAATTCAACATAAAGTGCAAGTGCAAGACTGGCAGCCAGACCGGAAACATAATATACTGCAATCATAAACACAACAATTATTGCAAAGCCGATTGCTGCTGCTTTGATACTTGTAGCGATTGCTGTCTCGCCAAGCTGAGCGCCCACAATCTTGGAATGTAACTCTTCCAGCTCCAGCTTCAATCCACCAATACGGATGGTAGAAGCAAGCTGCTGTGCTTCCTCATAACTGAAGTTCCCTGTAATCTGCGCCTGTCCGTCTGTAATTGCCGCCTGAACATTTGGTGCGCTGATAATTTTTCCATCATAATAAATTGCAATGGACTCCCCGTTCTGGTATGCCTTAGCAGTTGCATCCGCAAACTTGGTAGTTCCTTCAGGGGTCATACTTAATGATACACCAAACTGACTATTCTGCATGTTGTCAGTCAAAGTAACAGCCTGTGCATCCTTGACATCCGTACCTACCAGCACGATGGAGCCATCTTCCTGTAATTCTTCAATGGTTTTGCTCATCAGATAAACAAGGCTTCCTGCTTCATCTGTTCCCACCGCCTGATAATTCAGATTGCCATCAGGTCCAGTCTGTGAAATAAAGTACAGGGAGCCGGGCTTGCCTAATTCTTCCAAAATAGCATTAGCATCTGACACGCCGGGGATTTCGATGTTGATGCGATCTGCCCCTTCCTGATACACAACAGCCTCTGTGCTATAACCTTCTACACGCTTTTGAAGCTTGTAAATGGTATCTGCCATATCTTCGCTGCTTGGTTCCTCATCTCCCACAACCTGATAGGTGATGCTGACACCACCCTCTAAGTCAAGGCCAAGGTTGATGCTGGCTGCGGAACCTGAACCATCTGCTCCGATTCCCACTGCTGCAGTGTAGCCAAAGCCACCAAGAAGCAGTAACAGTACCAGCAAAATAACAATTGCTTTACTCTTTTTCATTGCTTTCGTCTCCTTCTAAATCGGCCAATGCCGCTTTTATCATGATTGCGCATTCAATACGCTTTCTTTGTAATTCGCAGCCCAAATCATAGGCATCGTTAATATTTCCGTGAAAATTATAGGAATTTGCTGCACATCCACCGCTGCAATAAAATTTTGCAAAACAGTTTCTGCACTTTTCCTTGGCATAGACATTACAGGTTTTAAACTCATCCCTAATATCTGTTCTGGTGATTCCTTCATCCACATTTCCCATAAGGAACTCTTCTTTACCCACAAACTGATGACAGGGATACAAATCTCCCCAGGGCGTTACTGCCAGATACTCCGTTCCCGAACCACAGCCCGAAAGCCTCTTAGCAACGCAGGGACCACCCTGCAAATCTATCATAAAGTGAAAGAAATTAACGCCTTTTCCTTCCTTTCTTCTGTTTAGAAGCTCTACTGCCAGACGGTCATATTCTTCAAGCAATACTGGAAGATCCTCTTCCCTGAGGGCATAATCATCTGTAGGCGCCGCAACTACCGGCTCCACAGAAATCTGTTTAAAGCCCAAATCCGCCAGATGCGCTACATCTTTAGAGAAGTCCAGATTATTCCTAGTGAAAGTTCCTCTTACATAATAGTTCATTTGGTCACGGCTCTCTGCAACCTTCTGAAACTTGGGAACAATGGTGTCATAGCTCCCCTGTCCGCCTCTGTGAGGACGCATAAGATCGTTGATTTCCTTTCGTCCATCAATGCTGAGAACAATGTTGGACATTTCCCTATTGACAAATTCCATGATTTCATCATTAAGGAGAATCCCATTGGTGGTCAGGGTAAATCGGAATTTCTTGTGATAAGGCTCCTCAAGGCTTCTTCCGTAAGCAACCAGATCCTTAACTACCTGCCAATTCATCAGCGGCTCACCGCCAAAGAAATCCACTTCCAGATTCACACGGCTTCCAGAATTCTTTACCAGAAAATCCAGTGCCTTTTTGCCCACTTCAAAGCTCATAAGCGCACGCCTGCCATGATATTCACCTTCTTCTGCGAAGCAATATCTGCAAGCAAGATTACAATCATGGGCAATGTGAAGACACAATGCCTTTACCACTGTTTCTCTCTTCTTAAAATCAATAATATAATTTTCGTAAATATCGGGAGCAAAAAGCATTCCCGCTTCTTTCAATTCCATAATCTCAGAAAGTGCTTCCGTTAGATCATCCGACGTGTAACTTTCCTTAAGCGCCGATAATACCCTTTCCTCAATTTCCTTCTGAGCACAGCCTGCATTCAGTGCTTCCTCAACCAGCGGAACCACATCATACACCACATCGTCCACTACATGTACAGACCCGCTGTTTACATCAAGAACAATATTGTAGCCGTTATTTTTATATTGATGTATCACTTTTCCAATCCTTCCATTTTGTTTAAATGCAACCGCTCAGCGCAGTTAAACACAGAATAAGCAGCGACTTACATCGCTGCTTACATTCGATATCCTATTTTTCGTAAAATATCTATTTTACCTTTTCGCAGCTCTGATTTCCTACTGTACAGGAAGTCTTGCAAGCTGACTGGCAAGATGTCTGACACTCGCCGCAACCACCCTTTTTCATGGATTCCTTTAAGTCTCTTGTAGCTAATGTTTTAATACGTTTCATAATAATATCTCCTTTTTACATTCCTGTATTTGTATAGTATAGCATAGTTGTCAAATTTGGAAAAGCATTTTGTGAAATTTTCTATTCCTCCTTGACCAGACCTTCCTGCTCCTTATCTTCCGTCTGATTACTGCTGCATTCCTCTGTTAAATCCCCTTCCTCCTTGCCGGAGTTTTCCACATTTCTCTTTTCTGGAAGTGTCATCAATACCTTAACAATTCTATTTTGATTTACACCCTGCACCTGAAGACTGATCCCTTCATCTGTTATAATGATTTCTCCATCTTCAGGCAATCGATCCAGATATTCAATAATCAAACCACCTATAGAATCATAGTCCTCCGAAGAAAGTTCGGTGTCAAGCTCATCGTTGATATCACTGAGCTTCATACTTCCTTCCACCAGATAAACCCTTTCATCCATCTTCTGGATCAGTTCTTCTTCATCCTCGTCATACTCATCACGGATTTCCCCTACAATTTCTTCAAGCAAATCCTCCAGCGTAATCATACCAACCGCTGCTCCATATTCATTCAGGACAAAGGTTACATTCACACATTTTTCGCGCATCTCTATCAACAGATCTGCCGTTTTCTTAAACTCATATGTATAATAAGCCTGACGTATAATATCGCTGATTTTAAACTGTTCCTTATTTTCCACCAGAATAAAATCTTTGATATTGATCAGCCCTATAATATTATCCTTATCCTCGTGATAAACCGGAATCCTGGTATACATACATTTTTTAAACAGCTCCAAGACTTCATCATAGCCTGCATCTTCACTAATCGTTGCCATATCAATTCTGGGAATCATAATGTCCTTCGCTACAGCATCGCTGAAGTCAAACACATTGTAAATCATTTCTCTTTCTTCTGATTCAATGACCCCATCCTCATGACTGACCTCCACATAGGTACGAAGCTCTGTTTCCGTCATTGCCGTTCTTTGATTCGTATCAATATGCAACAGCTTCATCAGACCGCCAGCAAGCTTATCTACCAGAAATATGACAGGTGTCATAATCTTCATCATTCCACCAATCAGGGAAGCATAAAAAAGAGCCAGCTTTTCTGAATATACCATTGCAACATTTTTCGGCACAATCTCTCCAAACAAAAGGATAATTACTGTCAGCAGTCCTGTGGCAATTCCTACAGCAAGATGAACCTTAATCGCTAATGTCGTTGCCAGCGCTGACGCCGAAATATTGACGATGTTGTTTCCTATTAATATGGCACTTAGCATCTTTCCGTACCGTTCCAGTACCTCAAGTGCAATCTGCGCCCGCTTATTCCCCTCATCTGCCAGCGCCTTCAGTCTTACCTTATTTACAGTGGTAAGCGATGTTTCCGCTGAAGAGAAAAAAGCTGATAAACCTATCAAAATCAATAAAGCAACAAGTTGTATGACACCATCGGTATCCAAATTAAAATCACTCCTTCTTTCATTAAATATTTTCTGTCTTCCTGACAGCTTATGCAAATATTACAATATAGGGGTATTCTCTGTCAAGGTCGGACATATGATTGATATATGAAGAATTTATAAACTCTATGCAAAGAAATGGAGGCGCCATGTTAAAAAAAATTAATTTAAGTTCAAGACTCACTTTTATATTAAAATGCCTGCTGATTTCCTATCTGCTTACCACAGGGCTTTTGCTTCTTTTGGCATTGATGCTGTACCGCTTTGGTCTTTCGGAAAAGATTGTTTCCATTTGCATCATTGCCATCTACATCATTATCACCTTTTTAGCAGGATTTCTGGCAGGCAAACGGGAAGGCAACCGGAAATTCCTATGGGGACTTATGATGGGTAGTCTGTATTTTGTAATCCTAATCGTCCTTTCACTTATTGTCAATCATGGGTTAAGCGGTGTATCAGGCAACCTCCTTACTGTCCTCATGCTCTGTGGCGGCAGTGGAATGCTGGGCGGCATGATTAGTTAAAGATAAAAATAAATCATTTTGTGCAACCGCAGAATACATGCGGTTGCAGCTGCTGCACAATAAATCTGCCTGTATTTTCTCTTCTCAATTTTCACTTGTGGTATTTATCATATAGGGAGACAAGATTACATCAAATGAAAAATTCTCTTCATCAAACTGATATTTATCTAAAAGTTCAGGCCCACAACTACGAGAACCAATGCCATTTTGCCGATAATCCAAACATATTATGGAACACCCCGATTCTTCTAATTCAAAGTCATGCCTTTTGGATTCCAGTTCTTCTTGAGTAAAAATAGATGCATTGAAGGAAAACCCTTTATCAGACATTACCATAATGCCATATGTACTATCATTGACATCAACATAATCACAATCATAATGGCTACCATTTTCCTGTGGTTTTATATACTTCTTATACAGTTGATCTATTTTCGCATAGTACAAACCATGGGAACCAGCTCTACATTTGTCTATATAACTTTCTTCAGGTCCAATTCCAAAATAGGATACATTCTCCATCTTACGGGGCAGAAATAATCGCAGACCCAAACGGGGAAGTGGCGGTAAATCCATATTTTTTTCTCCCTTTAGCTGCATTACAATATCCCCTTGCACATTTACCGTCCATATAATGTCTAGACTGAGAATTCTTGGAACTACTTCTGAAACGATTCCCACTTTTACATTGATAATCAGTTTACCATATTTATTATCAGTACCTTCGGAGAAGCTCGCCTTACACTCATATACTCTTGAATATGCTCGGTTGTATCCTGCCT
>CAMBLS010000156.1 GCA_945868485.1 uncultured Lachnospiraceae bacterium
CATCCAGTCTGCTGGAAGAACGCTTCTTTCTATTATTAATAGCATTTTGGATTTTTCCAAGATTGAGGATGGAAAGATGGAGATCATACCGGTGAAATATGATATTGCATCTATGATTAATAATCTGGTTAATTCCATAGCGGAGCGGGCGAGAGACAAATCATTGGACTTCATTGTGGATGTGGATGAAAAGCTGCCATCAGTTCTGCTTGGAGATGATGTACGTATTACGCAGGTTATTATGAATCTGTTAACTAATGCGGTAAAGTATACGGAAGAGGGAAAAGTTACCTTATCGATAAAGGAAGGCAAGCGGGATGCGAATTTTGTGTATCTTGATGTACAGGTTAAGGATACCGGTATTGGCATAAGGGAAGAGGATATGATTAAGCTCTTTGAATCCTTTGAGCGGTTGGAAGAGAAGAGGAACCGTAATATAGAGGGAACAGGGCTTGGAATGTCTATTGTCACTAAGCTTTTGGAAATGATGGACAGTGAGCTTCATGTGGAGAGTGTATATGGTGTGGGTTCTGTGTTCTCGTTCTGTTTAAGGCAGTCCATTGTAGATGCACATCCCATAGGTGACTATGTCAAGAGACTGGAAAGGAGCAAGGGACAGTCAGAAGAAGTCACACATCTGTATGCACCTAAGGCAAGGGTGCTCGTGGTGGATGATAATGCCATGAATCTGAAAGTGGTTAAGAATCTGATGAAGCTAAATGGCATTGTGCCGGATCAGGTCTTATCAGGAATGGAAGCCATTGAAATGATTAGGAAAAAGAACTACGATATTGTATTTCTGGATCACATGATGCCGAAGATGGATGGCATTGAGACACTGGTAAAGATTAAAGAGGAACACTTGAAAACAGATGGAATGACAATCATTGCCCTTACGGCGAATGCGGTTGTCGGGGCGAAGGAAATCTATCTGAAAGCAGGCTTTGATGATTATCTTTCAAAGCCGATTGAAGTGGATCGTCTGGAGAAGAAGCTTGCAAAATATCTACCAAAGGATATTGTTTCCTGGCGCACAAATGATAAGAAAAATAGCATTGAAATGCCGAATGGTTTGCAAGATGAAGTGATATTAGAGTTTGCACCCATGGACATAGAAGCTTCCGGGGATGGGATGGTATCATCAGATGAAATCATTCAAAAGATTAAAAATATCGGGCTTTCGGCAGATGATGGTTTGCGGTTTTGTGGCGGTGATGAAGATTTTTATATAGAGATGCTGAAGGACTATGTTGGGGCATATGAAGGTAAGGTACAGGATTTAGAGAGATTTTTTGAAGGAAAAGACTGGCGTGAGTATCAGACGATGGTACATGCTCTAAAAAGTACATCCAAAACAATTGGAGCTAATGTCATATATGAACAGGCCAGGAGTCTTGAGGAGGCATCTGGAAAGGTGGATGTTGACTTTATCGAAAAGAATCATGGTAAACTTTTGGGTGACTATAAAGTGATAACAGATAAAATTGCGGTGATTTTTATACCAGAGAGATAACAGGAGGAAAACGAAATGGCAGATTGGGTAATTGTAGTAGATGATGATGTTATGAATCTTAAAATTGCGGGTCATATCCTGAGTAAGAATAACATGCGGGTAACAGCATTAAAGTCAGGGCAGGCATTGTTGGACTACATAAGGGAGAATGAAACTCCGGATTTAATATTGCTGGATATTAAAATGCCGGAAATGGACGGTTTTGAGACTTTAAAGAAGCTTCGTGAACAGGAAAATGGGAAGGATGAAATACCTGTTATTTTCCTGACGGCAAATGATGATGAGGAATCTGAGACAACGGGGCTTTCCCTTGGAGCAATGGATTTTATCAAAAAACCGTTTGTGCCGGAGGTATTGACACTAAGGGTTCGCCATATTATTGAGTTGATTCGTCTGCAGAGAAATCTTGCCCAGGAAGTAGCAAAAAAGACGGAAGAAAATGAGAAGCTTTTTATTCATGTCGTTCACTCACTGGCAGATGCAATTGATGCAAAGGATACTTATACCAACGGTCATTCCGGTCGGGTGGCCATGTATTCGAAAGAAATTGCAAAAAGATATGGATATTCTGAGAAAGCACAAAGTGATATCTATATGATGGGACTTTTACATGATGTAGGAAAAATCGGGGTGCCGGATGCGGTAATA
Source organism: uncultured Lachnospiraceae bacterium (assembly GCA_945868485.1). Taxonomy (GTDB): domain Bacteria; phylum Bacillota; class Clostridia; order Lachnospirales; family Lachnospiraceae; genus Suilimivivens. The sequence goes on from CAMBLS010000156.1 coordinate 2,162, forward strand.
AACAAGCCGTCTAAGCTGACTGACGAGGAATATGAAATAATCAAAAATCACTCGGTTAGAGGTGCCCGCATTCTGGAAAACATTAAGGAAATGCCCTCACTTGCGACTGGTGCGAGATGGCATCATGAGAGATACGGTGGAGGAGGTTATCCGGATGGATTAATCGGTAACGATATTCAAGAGGAAGCTAGGATTATTGCTGTGGCAGATGCCTATGATGCCATGAGCAGCAGGAGAAGCTATCGAGATATACTACCGCAGAAAGTTGTTCGCGGAGAAATTGAAAAGGGTAAGGGAACACAGTTTGACCCGAAGTTTGCAGATATTATGCTTAATATGATTGATGAAGATACAGAGTATAAAATGAGAGAGGAGTAAAAGGAAAGAGCAAATTTGGAGGTTATTATAGTGGGAGCAACAGTGTTAGAGCGGCAGCTCGAAACTTATAAGAAAAAAATAAAAATTATGGAGCATGCACTTTCGGCAAGTGCAGGTGCTTACTATAATATTAATATCACCCAGAACCTTATTCCTGGAACAATGTATCAGGTAATTAATGATGTTGAATACAGCATTAACGAGGCAATTGGATTCCCAAATGATTGCAAATATTGGGATGTTATTGAGTATTGGGGAAATCAGCTAGCCGAAGATCAGCAACCGGCTTATTTTGCTTTTTTTGATATTAATCATTTGATTGAGAGTTTCGAAAAAGGAGAAGACCATATTTCACATCGTTATTGGACAAAAGATTCATTGGGTGAACCAATGTTGGCCGATCAGCATATTGTGATGTATCGCGACCTGACAAACAATGATCTTTTGGCAATCACTTATGTACTTGATTATACAAAAATGGAAGAATTTCATACCAGAGATGCCGAGCAGAAAAAGCTTCATGAAGAGGATATTAAAAAGATCGAGGGACTGGCCAGTCAGTATTCTACGCTATATTTCATCAATCTTGATACAAAAGAGTATTCCAAATATTATAATAGTGAAACAGCTACTAAAGACAACATTGGGATAGATAGTAAGGACACAGACAATTTTTTTAGGGCTTTTAGGAAAGTAGTGGTTGAATATTCGCATCCGGATTATCGTGATGAATTAGTTAAGTTAGCTGATGAGGATTATCTAAGAGAAATACTTCGAAAAAGGAAAAGGTATACATATAGATTCCTGCACACCGGAAAAAATGGTGAATACCAATGGTTGGAGCTTGTGCTGATTAAGTTTGCCAAGGTGAATGAGGAAGCATCAAACATTGCGTTTGCTTTTCTGAATGTAGATGAAGAAGAGCGTGTAAAAGTGGAACAGGAGAAGGCCCTTGTTGATGCGCTTGCGGCTGCAGAGCATGCAAACAGAGCAAAGACGGCTTTTCTAAACAACATGTCCCATGATATTCGTACTCCTATGAATGCGATTATAGGATTTACAGCCCTTGCGGCAGCTCATCTTGATAATGTAGAGGCTACAAGAGAGTACCTTCATAAGATTTCCACATCAAGCAGTCATCTGCTAAGTCTTATTAATGATGTTTTGGATATGAGCCGTATTGAGAGTGGCCGGGTGAAAATTGAAGAGAAAGAGGTGCATCTCCCAGATGTACTCCACGATCTTAAAACGATTATTCAATCAAATATAGCTGCAAAGCGGCAGGATCTGTTCATTGATACGCAGGATATTGTGAGTGAAGACATTATCACTGATAAACTCCGCCTTAATCAGGTGTTATTAAACATTGTCAGTAATGCGATAAAATTTACACCGGTAGGTGGAACCATTAGCATCAGAGTTTCTGAAAAGCCTTGTGCTCTTAGCGGATATACAACTTATGAGTTCCGTATAAAGGATAATGGAATTGGTATGTCCGAGGAATTTCAGAAGCATATTTTTGAATCCTTCTCAAGAGAGCAGACTACAACAGTAAGTGGAATCCAGGGAACAGGACTTGGCATGGCAATTACTAAAAATATCGTTGATATGATGGGTGGAAGCATTAGTGTAAAGAGTGAAGAAGGAAAAGGTACGGAGTTTCTTGTGGTTCTGGACTGCAAGTTGTCAGATAATATTGTAAAATACGAACCTGTTCCAGAACTGCAGGGTGCACGTGCATTGGTAGCTGATGATGATACCGATACATGCATGAGTGTGGGAAAAATGCTTAGACAAATCGGAATGAGAGCGGACTGGACGGTTTCCGGTAAGGAAGCTGTTGTCAGAGCCAAGGAAGCCTACGATGAAGGAGATGAATTTAAGGCTTATATTATCGACTGGCTTATGCCTGATATGAATGGTATTGAAACGGTTCGCAGAATTCGTAAAGTCATTGGGGAGAGCGTACCAATCATTATTCTGACGGCATATGACTGGTCAGATATAGAAACTGAGGCGAGAGAAGCAGGGGTAACTGCGTTTGTGTCTAAGCCATTGTTTATGTCAGAATTGCGTGAAGTGCTGGCTAGACCGATTCGCTCAGAGCTTTCAAGAAAAAAGGTTGCAGAAGATATTGATTTTACAGGTAAGAAAATTCTTCTTGTAGAAGATAACGAACTGAATCAGGAGATTGCGGTAGAAATTCTTAAGAGAGCCGGATTTGTCGTAGATGTGGCAGAAGATGGTATTGTTGCCGTTGAAAAGATGGCTGATGCGACCTCTGATTGCTATGACTTAATTCTTATGGACATTCAGATGCCAAGGATGAACGGATTCATAGCAACAAGAGAAATCAGAACTTTGAGTGATAATAGAAAGGCGAACATTCCTATTATTGCTATGACAGCAAATGCTTTTGATGAAGATAAGAAGAATGCATTTGAGGCAGGTATGAATGGATTTATATCAAAGCCAATTAACATTGAAGCACTGATGAGCACTTTAGCAGATACACTGAGATAAAATCATAGGTTAATTTGTTTACTGTAGGAGGTAGCCACTTCATAAAAAAGAAAGCTACACCGCACTCTGAAATATGAGTGCGGTGTAACTATTGTACGATATAATTAGGACTGCATTGTGGTGGTGGATAAAGTATACGCAAGAAGGAGGCTAAAATCAGGGGACTGTTTAAGAAGAAAGATGTAGTGCTGACATATGACAAGGAAAATAAGAAGCCGGTAATCAAGTCAAGTATTTGTAATGGTGAACAGATAGCAGGTTTTAAGGATGTTAATACAGGTAAGATTGAAGAGGTAATGTTGATTAAAAGCCAGGCAGATATTGATAAGTTTAAGGCAATGTATGGAATAAATGAAGAAATAGCAAAGGAATATTAAGAAATGGAAAAGAGCATGGTTAATTTTTTTAAGAGCATTGTGGATCAGAACAGAGCATCTGTTGTGATTTGCAATTTGAAGCATGAGATTATCTACATGAATCCGGCAGCAGTACATAGCTATGAGAAGCGAGGCGGAGACAAGCTGATAGGAAAAAGTCTTTTAGAATGTCACAATCAAGAATCAAGAGAAAAGATACAGCAGGTGGTTGACTGGTTTGCGGCAGATGAGAGCCATAATATCGTATATACATTTCACAATGATAAGCAGAACAAGGATGTGTATATGGTGGCACTTCGGGATTCAGGAAAGCTGATCGGATATTACGAGAAGCATGAATATAGAAATGCAGAGACAATGAAACCTTATGATTTATGGTAAGTGATGCGGATGAGTATACAGATAAAGGAAAAGGGCATAAAGACGTTAATATAAGGAGTAACATTATGTTAAATATGTTATATGAAGCGATAAAATCTTTAGCTGAAAATATATGGGGTGCTTTGGAAGCAGTGTCTACGGCTATGGTTTTTATTTATTTGCCACGGCAATATACTGACACTGCCTTGGAAAAGCCGATGAAGTGCTTGATTTTCCTGGGTTTTTCGAGGGTTCGAGAGAAAGTAGTGGTTGGGTTTAGACCACATTTGGACCATTTGAAATGAGTAAAAATTATGACAAAAACTAAGCAAATGGGAGCCTGTATGCAATGAAAATTATGTAAAAATTATACACATTGGAGATTGTTCATGAGTA
>CAMBLS010000157.1 GCA_945868485.1 uncultured Lachnospiraceae bacterium
AGGCAGAATAGGGAGTGGGGGATTGTATATTGTGCTTAGTGTGTCATTATGCCTTCTGGGGATATGTTTAGGAAAGATGGCAGCAGTAAAAATAGGGAGATAAAATGTATTCATTTTTGTTGATATTAGGATTATTGTTCATATTATATTTTTTGTGTATTGCATTTTTTGTTGGTCATGGAACCAACTTCTATTTTATTTGGCTGTTCATGGGAATAGGAACGATTGTTCTTGCAATTCTTTTGAAAAAGGAAATTTGGTTAGAACAGATTCCGCTTTGGTTTCGGCGAATGTTTATGCTGTTGATCTGTATAGGTATTTCTGTCTTTATTTTCGTGGAAGGATGCATCATCAGTGCTTTTATGCAAAAGGGACCACAGGGGCTGGACTATCTGATTGTTTTGGGAGCGCAGATGAAGTCAAACGGTCCCTCTAAGGCATTGCAGTACAGGCTGGATGAGGCCATCGTCTATTTGGAAGAAAATCCTGATACGAAGGCAATTGTATCGGGAGGACAGGGGAAGGATGAATACATTTCAGAAGCGCAGGGTATGTATGATTACTTAGTAGCAAAGGGAATTGACCCCGACAGGATTATTCAGGAGGAACAGTCAAAAAACACCTTTCAAAACCTGACTTATTCGGCAGAACTTCTGGATAAGGAGCGTAATTTGGTAGGGATTGTCAGCAATAATTTTCATATCTTCCGGGCAGTAAAAATTGCAAGAAAGGCGGGGTATCAAGAGGTCTATGGAATTGCCGCCAAGGGGGAACCCTTTCTGCAACTTAATAATATGATGAGAGAATTTTTTGGGGTTTTAAAAGACTTTCTCGCAGGAAATATGTAGTCTTATCAATAGGATACTGCGATATTTTTTGACAGTAGCTAAAGAACGAAGCTTTACAAAGGCCGCAGAACAATTGAATATTACACAGCCAACACTCTCAAGACAGCTTGCTGCATTGGAGGAGGAACTTGGCACAGCCCTTTTTATAAGAGGGAACCGTAGTATTACGCTTACGGAGTCAGGGATATTATTAAAGCGAAGAGCCTTGGAAATTATCGATCTGGAAGAAAAAATGCTGGATGAACTAAAGGTGAAAGAAGAACTGATAGAAGGTACTATTACGATTGGATGTGGTGAGTTTGCAGCTGTTGAAACATTAGCAGAAATTTGTAAGGTATATAAGCAAAAATACCCAATGGTGCAGATTGCATTACATACAGCAACGGCAGGTTCGGTATATGAAATGATGAATCAGGGTTTGGTGGACATTGGACTATTTTTAGAACCTGTCAACACAGAAGGATTGGATTATATCAGAATCATGGAAAGCGACCATTGGGTTGTCGGAATGAAACCGGATGACCCAATGGCGGACAAAAAATATATTACAAAAGAAGAGCTTTTGAATAAACAACTCATTCTTCCCCAAAGACTGAGTGTACAGAGTGAACTTGCAAACTGGTTTGGCAAGGATTTCAATAAGCTTCATGTTTCTTTTATCAGCAATCTGGGAACAAATGCCGGTGTTATGGCAATTCATGGATTAGGAATATTCCATATTCGTTGGCAATGAATAAATTTGTAGAAGAAATCAATGCTTTTAAGGCATAAAAAATGATTTGATATAGGCATTAGACATAATTTAACCATAAGGAATATAATCAATGTGTAAGGTATGAATGATCAATACTTTACACATTTTTTTATTGGGCGAGTTAAGGAGGAATACTCATGGGAAAAAAATTAGTAGCATATTTTAGCGCCAGTGGAACAACAAGGAAAATAGCAGAGATGATTGCGGAAGCAGTAGAAGCTGATTTATATGAAATCATGCCAAAGCAACCGTATTCAAAGGCAGATTTAAACTGGATGGATAAAAAATCCAGAAGCAGTGTAGAGATGAGTGACAAAAAATTCAGACCGGAAATAACAGATACGGATGCCAAAATTGATAGATATGATGAGATTATCTTAGGTTTTCCAATCTGGTGGTATGTAGCCCCTACAATCATTAATACGTTTTTGGAAGGCCATGATTTTTCGGGCAAAAAGATCGTATTATTTGCAACCTCCGGTGGAAGTGGATTTGGAAATGCGATAAGTGAGCTTAAGTCCTCTGCGCCTGGTGCCGTAATTGTAGAAGGCAAGGTGTTTGGTAAAACCACAAATTGTTTCCTTAACAATTTGTCGGAATGATTTTAAAATGAAAACGTATAAAAAGAGATTCCCACCACTATGATATGCTCCTTGTCAAGTAGACAGATTAAAGTAATGGGTGGGAATCTTTTTATATATTTTTCACTTTTAACTTATTTCGATAAACTGCAAGCTGTCGTGTTATTACCTATTCCCACCTAAAAAATTTCACAGCTATAATGCTGCAGATTACCCCGATTAGTAGCATGAAGATTACTGCACCTGTCACATTGTCAGTGGGAAGCCCAAGTGTGGCGTTTTTCAGTATCTTTATTCCCTGTGTCAATGGCAGAACGTTTACTATTTTTTGCATCGAAACGGGCATTACTTCATACGGAAGAGTAGCACCTGAAAAAACAAGCATGGGGAAGTATAATGCACTAGCAATTACCCCAGCAATTTTTGAGTTCTTTGCAATTCCTCCGACCATCATTCCTATGCTGAACATAGAAATCATAACCAATAAATACCCGAGGAGAAACAATCCAAAGCTTCCGCGCATTTTAAAGCCGAAGAAACAAGTTGCCACAAAGAACAAACTGAACAAAGATATTACAGCGTAAATTACATACATCACAACTTCCACCATCAAAACAAGGCTTGGCTTTATCGGTGTTACTTGGTATCTTTTCAAAATCTGCCTAGAACGATAGTCAGAAATCACCAATGGCAACCCCATCACTCCACCTGCACAGATTGCTATGCTGCACAATGCTCCAAAAGATTGATCCAAAAAGCTGTACTCTGCCCCCTCAAAAGCAGGCTTTTGTCCAAATACCACACCTAAAATGATAAGTACAATAATTGGCATAATCACAGCAAAAATCAACATATCCATTCCTCGAAGGCTCATTTTCAATTCATTCTTTAATAAAATTCTAAATGTTTTCATGGCTATCCTCCTCATCTGTATACCAAAGATACGCATCTTCAAAATATTTTTTTCCACTTTCTGACTTTGCTTCTTCAACGGTTCCGTGAAATACCATTTTTCCTTTTTTTAAAATTAATATTTCATCACATAGAGCCTTGATTTCATCCATATAATGAGATGTAAGTAAAATAGATAATCCTTGCTTCTTCAGTTTTTCTAAAATGCTCCACACATCTCTTCTTGCTCTCGCATCCAGTCCTGTCGTAAGTTCATCTAAAAATACAAGCTCCGGATTTGGTATCAGGGCAAGAACAATAAACAATCGCTGACGCTCTCCTCCGGATAACTCTTTTACATACTCCTTCTTCTTATCTGCAATTCCAAAAGCAGTTAACAAATCTTCATAGCTTTGTGGTTCTTTATAAACTGAGGCTGTCATTTCACAAAGTTCTTCCACCTTAACCAGCTCCTGATATTTCGATTCCTGAAACTGAAATCCTACCCGCTCAAATACTTGGGTTCGTTCCTTAATCGGATTCATTTCCAATATGCTGACTTCTCCAGCATCCATTTTCTTGGTTCCCAGTATGCACTCAATGGTACTGCTTTTTCCTGCACCATTTGCTCCAAGTAATCCGAACACCTTCCCTTTCTTAACTTGAAAACTTAGATTGTCTACTGCAATATTAGTACCATATTTTTTTGTAAGATTCTTTACGACTATTGCATTCATTTTATTTTCCTCCTTCATTTGCTCTGAAAAAATAATAACACCGGACAAAAGTCTGGTGTTATACTGGAGGGTTTACATTTTCATTTGCTTTATTTCTTTCATTAATAGGATTACTTCATAAGCATTCTTTATGGCTTTTTCAAGTGAATCTATTAATCTGTCGCACGCAGAGATAATATCCTTCTCATCCTCAGGAGTATTCAGTATATTTAGAATGTCATTCTCACTTTTATGCATTCCGATTTCTAACTTGTTCAGCATTCTTAAAATAGCTGATAAAGAATAATTCGCGCATCTGAGAGATCGGATAATTTTTAAACGATTCATATCATTTGAATTATATACACGATATCCATTCTTTTTTCGTTCAGGCTTTTGTATTAGTCCCCATTCCTCATACATCCTCACAGTATTTGGATGCAATCCTACAATTCCAGCTATTTGGCTTGTGGAATAAGTATTAATCATATGCTCTTTATTCATAATCACCTCAAAATAGAAAAATTTGAATTTCTATTTCTTAGTCGAAATAAAAAATATCTTCAAACTTTTTGTCCAGTGCTATACATAAAACTAATGCAAGTTTTGCTGTAGGGCTGAACTGACCTGTTTCAATGGAACTAATCGTATTTCTTGATACACCTACGATTTCTGCCAGATTTGCTTGAGACAACCCCTGTTCTGTTCTGATTTCTTTCAACCGATTTTTGAGTATAAGTTCTTTTTCCATAAGCCACCTTAAAAAATCCGGGATGCAGAGATCAATTCATAAATATGTGCTACAGAAAACAGAAGTACACCAATTGTATAGCAAATAGCGACCAGTAATTCGTGCTTTTTGTGCATTTTATTATATTTCCTCCAGAACCCAGCCATTGGCATAGAGAAAACAACTGCATATAATCCATAATTCATCCCTCCGCCAGTAAAGATCTGAATTACAAAGAATACCGTTGCAAGTACAGCTGCTGCAATGCATGCATACCGATTTCCTTGAATGATGACCTCTTTCTCATAGATATCATGATTCTTGTTTTCTTTTCTGCTTCTTTCAAGAATTTCTTCTCTGTTCATGTTAAAACCTCCTGTCTAGTAATTTGCCAAGTTTTATTTGCAACTCTATTATAATGATGCCAAGTTAACTTGTCAATATTTTTTGTACCTTCGCCCATTTCTTGGAGCACCCCAACGTTAATTTTTTATCCGTGTGAAGCAAGATCGAGCCTGCAATGCGTGAAATCAGCAAACTGCCTATGACCGAGCTTGATGTTGACGTATCATTTACTATCACGACCACGCAGGCGAAGGTAGACAAAGACGGAACTTAAGCGATTATGGGCAGAAATTGATTTTCGTAATGTGGCTTCACAAAGAATGTTAGAAAAGAGTGGCTTCACAAGAGAAGGACTTATCAGACAGGGAAAAATGGTTAATACATGGTGTGATTATTATGTTTATGGCATCCTCGATTCTGATTTGTCTTAGTGTACAAAATGGTATAAAGAACACAACAGCTTCCAGTTTGTAGAGTTACTAATTCATATTAATTTAAATTAAGTAGCAGGGATACATTTCCAAAAGGGAGAAAATGTTTTACAAAGAGAAGATAATTGATTAGAATAAAGAGAGGAAATCTTTTTAAGCAGGAGGTGGCGGTATGGAGCGGATAGAAGAACTGAAAGAGATTATAAATAAAAGTGATAATATTGTTTTTTTTGGTGGCGCCGGAGTCTCTACCGAAAGCGGAATTCCTGATTTCAGGAGTGTGGATGGGCTGTATAATCAAAAGTATGATTACCCTCCGGAAACCATCTTAAGCCATACTTTCTACAGGCAGAAGCCAGAAGAATTTTTCCGTTTCTATAAGGATAAAATGCTATGTTTGGGGGCTAAGCCCAATGCGGCACATTTGAAACTGGCACAGTGGGAGCAGGAAGGAAAACTGAAAGCGGTCATTACCCAGAATATTGATGGACTTCATCAGGCAGCCGGCAGTAAGCGTGTGCTTGAGCTGCATGGAAGTGTTCTACGGAATTACTGTGAGAGATGCGGAAAGTTTTTTGATGCTGAATATATGCTTCATGCGGAAGGAGTGCCTGCATGTGATGAATGTGGAGGATCCATTAAGCCGGATGTGGTCTTATATGAGGAAGGATTAAATGATCAAACGCTCCGAGATGCCATTAATTATATTCGAAATGCAGATGTACTAATTATTGGCGGAACATCATTGGTGGTTTATCCGGCAGCAGGGCTGATTGATTATTACAATGGAAATAAGCTGATACTGATTAACAAGACACCTACTGCAAGAGA
>CAMBLS010000158.1 GCA_945868485.1 uncultured Lachnospiraceae bacterium
AGGAACGGCAAAATTTTTTACACTTCTATTACTTCTTTATCGCACATCAGTAAAATCACAGGGAATCAAGCAACTCATGTCCGGTGGCGGAGTAATCCTTATCGGTACACAGCTGATTCCACTGCTTAGTGGATTGTTTGGTTAAAAGGAGGGAGTAATCCATGTTCGATGGCATTTTTGATGCAATTGAAGAGTGGATGCGAGAACTTCTAACGGGGATGATCCATTCCAATCTGGACAGGATGTTTACGGATGTCAATCAAAAGACCAGTGAGATCGCTGCCCAGGTTGGACAGACCCCACAGGGGTGGAACGGCAGTATTTTCAGCATGATACAAAATCTGTCGAATTCGGTCATCATGCCGATTGCAGGAATTATCATTACTTTCGTACTTTGTTATGAGCTGATTACGATGATCACAGAGCGAAACAATATGCACGACATCGATACATGGATGTTCTTCAAGTACTTTGTAAAAATGTGGATCGCAGTTTATCTTGTGAGCAACACATTTACCATTACTATGGCAGTATTTGATGTGGGACAACAGGTGGTCAATTCAGCCGTCGGTGTGATTACTGGAAATACGGCAATTGATATCTCGTCAGCGATTACGGATCTGGATACGACTCTGGAAGCAATGGAGATAGGGGAACTGGTCATCTTGGCACTGGAAACCTTGATCGTCAGCTTCTGCATGAAGATCATGTCGGTACTGATAACAGTCATCCTGTACGGAAGAATGATTGAAATATACATCTACACTTCGGTTGCACCGATTCCGTTCGCCACGATGTCTAACAGGGAGTGGGGACAGGTCGGAACAAACTATTTCAGAGGACTCATGGCTCTGGCATTCCAGGCATTTCTGATGATGATCTGCGTGGCTATCTATGCAGTACTGGTAGCTGGCATTCAGTATTCAGATAACTTAAGTTCCTCATTATTTGGAATTATGGCTTACACGGTTGTACTCTGTTTCAGCTTATTTAAGACGGGATCTTTGAGTAAGCAGATCTTTGGAAGCCATTAATCTTTAGAAAGGAGACGGTATCTTATGGCTTATGTCAGTGTCCCAAAGGATTTGACAAAGGTAAAAAATAAATTGGCATTTAATCTGACCAGAAGACAGTTGATCTGTTTCGGGATCGGAGCTGCAATAGGGATTCCCTTCTATTTTCTGACCAGAAATGTCATTGGCATGTCAAACGCAGCAACGGTTATGGTGCTGTTAATGCTTCCGGCATTTATGTTTGCCATGTATGAAAAAGACGGGCAGCCACTTGAAGAAATCCTGATGAATATTATCAGGGTGAAGTTCTTACGACCGTCTGTCCGTAAATATGAAACTGAAAACTACTATGAGTCGGAATTGGAAAATGCTGACCATAGTAACAGCAATGAGAAAGGAGGCAAAAAGCGTGTCTAAGAAAAAAGAACCTGCCATTCAGAATCCAAAGAAGGACAAGAAGAAAAAGAAGTCATCTGCAGATAAGAAGAATGAAAAAAAGATTTCTGCCCAGAATACGATCCGATATAAGGAAATGGCAAAAGATGGTATCTGCCGGGTGCAGGGCAAAACCTATTCAAAGACAATCCGTTTTTATGATATCAACTATCAGCTGGCACAGAACGAAGACAAGAATGCAATCTTTGAGAACTGGTGTGATTTCTTAAATTACTTTGACAGCAGCATTCATTTTCAGCTCAGTTTTATCAATCATAAGAGCAATATGAAAGAATTTGAACGTGTGATTCGCATCCGTCCTCAAAATGATGCTTTTGATGATGTGCGAATGGAATATGCACAGATGCTTAAGAATCAGTTGGCAAAAGGAAATAATGGTCTGGTAAAGACAAAATACATTACTTTTTCTGTAGAAGCTGACAGCATCAAGCTTGCAAAACCGAAACTGGAACGTATTGAGTCTGATATTCTCAATAACTTTAAGATTCTGGGTGTTCCGGCTTATCCATTGAATGGTGTGGAGCGATTGCAGATCCTCTATGAAACCTTTAATCCGGATCAGACTGGATTCAACTTTGAATACAGTCAGCTGTTAAAAAGCGGGCTTGGAACCAAAGATTTTATTGCACCAACAAGCTTTGTGTTTAAGGATGGAAGCACCTTCCGTATGGGTGATACTCTGGGAAGTGTGTCATATCTGCAGATCCTGGCACCGGAGCTTACGGATAAAATGTTGGCAGAATTTCTGGATATTGATAAGGATTTAAGTGTCAATCTTCATGTACAGTCTGTGGATCAGATGAAAGCGATTAAGCTTGTAAAATCTAAGGTGACAGATATTAACCGAATGAAGATTGAGGAACAGAAAAAAGCAGTCAGAGCTGGTTATGACATGGATATCATTCCCTCCGATCTGAATACTTATGGCGGAGAAGCCAAACGACTATTGGACGATCTGCAATCCAGAAATGAGAGAATGTTCTTGGTGACAGTTCTCTTTTTAAATACGGCAAAGACAAAGCAGAATCTGGATAATGCAATCTTGCAGACTGCAGGTATTGCACAGAAATATAATTGTGTACTCCGTAAACTGGATTATTTACAGGAAGAGGGATTAATGAGCAGTGTACCATTAGGGGTCAATCATGTGCCGATTAAACGAGCACTGACCACAACAAGCACTGCTATTTTTGTGCCATTTACTACACAGGAGTTGTTCATGCCGGGCGAATCTCTTTACTACGGATTGAATGCTCTTAGCAGCAATATGATCATGGTAGACCGAAAGAAATTAAAGAACCCGAACGGATTGATTCTTGGTACACCGGGTTCTGGTAAGTCTTTTGCAGCAAAAAGAGAAATCACCAATGCTTTCTTCGTAACCAACGATGACATCATCATAGGAGATCCGGAAGGCGAGTACTACCCTCTTGTACATGCTCTTGGGGGACAGGTTATCCATATTTCACCAACCAGTAAGGATTATATCAACCCGATGGATATCAATATGGATTATTCCGATGATGATAATCCTCTTGGTGTGAAATCAGACTTTGTACTCTCTCTCTGTGAATTGATCATGGGTAGTCGGGATGGTATCGAGGCAGAAGAAAAATCAGTCATTGACCGGTGTCTGCCACTGGTGTATCAGAACTACTTTGCAGATCCAAAACCAGAGAACATGCCGATACTCGGTGATCTGTATGAATGTTTGAGAAAACAGGAAGAACCACAGGCACAGCGTATTGCGACAGCTTTGGAAATCTATGTAAATGGATCTCTTCGTGTATTTAACCATCAGACCAATGTGGAGCTTAACAATCGAATCGTTTGTTTTGATATCAAGGATCTTGGAAAACAGCTCAAAAAACTTGGAATGTTGATTGTTCAGGATCAGGTTTGGAACCGAGTAACCATTAACCGTGGCTCTCACAAATCCACCCGGTATTACATTGATGAGTTCCATCTGCTCCTGAAAGAGGAACAGACTGCAGCGTATTCGGTTGAAATCTGGAAGCGATTCCGTAAATGGGGAGGAATCCCAACCGGTATCACACAGAATATCAAAGATCTTCTTGCCAGCCGTGAGATTGAAAATATCTTTGAAAACAGTGACTTTATCCTGATGCTCAATCAGGCTGCCGGGGACAGACAGATACTTGCAAAGCAGCTGAATATTTCTCCATACCAGTTATCTTATGTAACGAATTCCGGTGAGGGTGAGGGGCTTCTGTTCTATGGAAGCACCATCATTCCATTCAAGGATAAGTTTGATAAATCCTTGAAGTTATACAGTCTGATGACAACCAAGCCGGAGGAAGTGGAAGCCAGAAAAGAAAGGGAGGCTTCCCCAAAATCATGAGAAAGCTTTTTTCAGGAATCATGCTGCTACTCTCACTCTTCTGCATCTCTGTCAGTATCTATATGCTGGCAGGGATGAAACTGGAAGATCAGAAAAGTGATAACGCATTTGAACAAATCAGGGAAGTATTTGATCAGGAATACCCAGAGGATTCAAAAGATAACTCAGAGAATGAGTCAAATATCAATCCTGGGCTTCTGGAACTACATGAAAAGAATCCGGACTGTGTAGGGTGGATTCAAATTGAGGATACACACATTGATTATCCGGTCATGTATCATCCGGAAGAAAAGAATTACTACTTAAGAAAGAATTTCAATCAGGAATATGACATAAGTGGAACTCCTTTTATTTCTGAAATTTGTGATCCGGAGGATTTTGACAACCTGATTATTTACGGTCATCACATGAAAAGTGGTGCAATGTTTGCAGATCTTGATAAGTATAAGAGCGAATCTTTCTATCAGAAGCATAAAAGGATTATTTACAGCACTCTTCATGGAGATGAAATTTATGAGGTGATGGCTTGCTTTGCTGTTCCTGTCTATACCGGAAACGATTTTACATATTACGCATTTACTAAGGCAGAAACGCCTCTGGAATATAAAAACTTTGTTGATACTTGTATAAAGAAGTCCTATTACAACACAGGAGTCATGGCTGAATATGGGGATCCGTTACTTACCCTGTCTACTTGTGAGTACAGTCATAAAAACGGGCGGATGGTTGTAGTTGGAAAATTGATCAGAGAGGACGATTAAGAAATGAAAAAATATTTTGATTATTATGAACATGAACCACTGATGGTAGACCGTGAAAGCCTTCATAAGGGAATTCGCACGATGCTGGCAGAAGAAAATCTTCCGGAATGTCAGAGGGCCTATCTGCAGCTGATTGAGGATTTGCATACCAGTCTTGCTTCAATCTATGTTCTGTATAACCGAATGAAGGAAAAAGAGTTACTCATCAGCAAGGAAGAACTTGCGGAAATTGAAAACATCGCAAAGAAAAATGAGAAAACATTGGAGGTATGGGAGCGGCATCTTCTCAGAAGTTCATTCTGTAGTGGAGAGAGCTGCTTTTAGTTTGCCTGTTTTTGAGAGGAGGTGAAAGGACAAATGGCAGGACAGGAATATACAGGAAAAGATAAAATCGTTCAGAAAATGTCCAGAGACGGGCTTACAGAAGAAAACCTGCATGAAGGTACGTCAAAAAGAAATAAAAGATATCAGAATACGAAAGAACTAATCCGGGAGCCCCCGTCCAGAGCTGCTCCGTCAGAAGAACCTTTCACGGAAGAAGAAGCTGTGATCGAAAAAAAGATTTCCTGTAATAATTCTTCTTATCGAAAAAAGCTTCATGCTCACGAAAGTCTTCCCAAGGAAGAAAGTCTCGAAAGTAAAGAAGCGATTCAAAAGAAGAGACAGAGAAAAAGGCTCACTGAGGAACAAAAGAAAGTATCAAAGTTATCGTTTGACGATGAAGGTGGCATGATTGCCGGTGCCGGAACAGGTTTTGGAAAGAAAGCTGCTGAAATTGGCGAAGCTGCAGTTGGTGCATATGTACATGAAAAGCTACATCACGCAGAGGATGACAATGCGGGATTAGAAGGTGCTCATGCCAGTGAAATTGCTATGGAAGAAGCTGCCAGAAGCCTACGCAGTGCACAGATTAGAATGAATCGCACCTCTGGCAGACTGGCAAAGAAAGGGTATCGTGAAACAGAATCTCCAACAAAAGAACGATTAAAGTTTGAGGAGATGGAGAAGTCAGGCAGGGAATCCGCAAAAGAAACTGCAAAGAAAAAAGAGTGGAATCGATTCTGGCAAAAAAAAAGATATAAGGATTCTTATATTGCAGCCAAAAAAGGGAAAAAGGGGATGGATACTGTCAGTGGTGCTGCTACTGCTGTTACAGAATCCTTTACAGAGAAAGCAAAAAGAGCAATCGCAGAAATATTCCGTAAGAACAAGGCGATTTTTATTGGAATAGGTGTGTTTGCTCTTTTATTTATGCTCATCTCCACTTCTCTTACCAGCTGTTCAGCATCCATTCAGGGAGCTGGTTCATTGATTGGCATGACAACTTATCCCAGCACAGATGATGATATCCACTCTGCGGAAAATGCTTATAAAGCATTGGAGAATGCACTGAACCGGCAAGTCAACAACATCGAATCCAGATATCCTGACTATGACGAGTATCGCTACAACATTGATGAGATTTCCCATAACCCTTATCATCTAATCTCGTTTCTTACCGTGAAATATGGTG
>CAMBLS010000159.1 GCA_945868485.1 uncultured Lachnospiraceae bacterium
TGGCCATTCCACTGACAATCGAAACACCTGCTTTTGCCATTTCTCCAGCAAAAGCTCTGGCAACATAGCTTCCATATTCAGAGCATTCTCTGGCACCAATTACCGCAGCTGCCGGACGCTGTTCTTCCGGCAGCTTACCCATGCAGTACAGCGCATAAGGTGGATGTTCCAATTTTTTCAATCTTTCAGGATACTGTCTATCCTCCACCGTGAGAAATAAAATATTTTTACTGATCAGTTTCTCATAACTTTTCTCTATATCCCAGCACCTGGTAAAGTCTACGATTTTTTCTCCTGCCTTTTCTCCCAGTACTTTTTCCAAAGTCTTTGTGCCGGCATTGTAAATCTCTTTCGCACTGCCAAAAACCTTAAGAAGCTTTTCAATCCTTCTGTCCCCCACGCCCGGCAGATTATGAAGCCAATATTGATATGCCCTCTCCTCCATGTCAGCACCTCCCCAGATTGTCTGCAGTCTGATAACATGCCGCTTCTGCAAGATGTTTCTCCTGTATTGTATCGCTCCCTTCCAGATCTGCCACTGTTCTTGCTACCTTCAAAAGTCTGTGATAGGATCTGGCGCTTAATCCAAGACCTGTAAACAGCTTTTCTGCCATTTTCATTTCTTTTTCTCCCAGAGAACAAAAGATTTCTACCTCCCCTGCCCCTAAATCAGAATTAAAACCAAAGGGGGTTCCCCTATAACGCTCTTCCTGACGGCTTCTGGCCAGCATCACCTTATTTCTCATACTTTTACTATCCTCCCCTCGGGATGCGCCTTTGAAATTTCCAATATCCACTCTGGGAGCATCCACACAAATGTCAATCCGATCAAGAATCGGTCCTGAAATATGGTTTAGATAGTTATGTATCTCATAGGGTGTACAACGACACTTATTTCTATCCGGATAATATCCGCAAGGGCAGGGATTCATTGCACCAATCAACATCACATCCGCCGGATAAGTAAAGGAACCGCTGTTCCTTGCTATCTGTATCTCTTTGTCCTCTAAAGGCTGGCACAGCAAATCCAGTGTCTGCCTTTTAAACTCCGGCAATTCGTCCATAAAAAGAACGCCTCTGTGTGCCAGGCTGATGACACCGGGCTTGGGGACTCTTCCACCACCTGAAAGCGCCTGCGGAGAGATGGTATGATGAGGATTTAAAAAGGGACGTTCCATCATCAAGCCGCCTTTCGAAGCAAGCAGACCGGAAATACTATAAATAGAAGAAACTTCAAGGCTTTCTTCTGAAGATAAGGGTGGCAAAATAGTAGGAATCCTCTTGGCAACCATCGTCTTCCCCGATCCAGGTGGTCCCACAATCAACATATGATGAAACCCTGCCGCTGCAACCAGTGCAGCTCTTTTTACGCTCTCCTGCCCGATTACCTCCGCAAAATCGACCTTCCTTCTCTTCTTTCGCCGATCTGCATCCGGCTCCTGCTCCACCTCCTTTTCCTCCTGCAAAAAAGCTTCCTGTGCTTCTTTCGAGAGTCTTAAATATTCCATAACCATCTGAAGGCTTTCCATACCAACCGCCCGCATTCCGGTAATTGCCTTTGCCTCATTTAGATTTTCTCTCGGCACCATGCATCGTGTGATTCCTTTCTTCCATGCATTAATTAGAATCGGAAGCACTCCTTTTACCGGCTTAAGCTCTCCATTCAGCCCTAATTCTCCCAAAATCAACATTTCATTCACACAACCGCAAGGCAGCCTCCCCATTGCCTGTAGTACACCAATAGCTATGGGCAGATCAAACCCTGTCCCTTCTTTTCTCAAATCTGCAGGAGATAAATTCACAGAAATATGCATAGGAGGCAATAAAATTCCTGTATTCTTTAACGCAATCCTTACCCTCTCTACCGACTCCCTCACCTCACTCCCAAGACTTCCTACCATAATAAAGCATGGCAGACCTGATGATAAATCTACCTCAACATGAACCAAATAGCTTTTAATCCCATAAACTGCTCCCGATAAAACTACGCTGAACAATCGTTCCTCCTTTCTTTATTTACATAAAATAC
The DNA here is from genome assembly GCA_945868485.1 of uncultured Lachnospiraceae bacterium. Taxonomy (GTDB): domain Bacteria; phylum Bacillota; class Clostridia; order Lachnospirales; family Lachnospiraceae; genus Suilimivivens. The sequence continues at coordinate 2,030 of CAMBLS010000159.1, forward strand.
ATGGAAATAATGTGAACAATAAGAAAAAAGATATAAAATAGAAAACAGCAGACATACCTGCTAAAGATATGTCTACTGTACAGTAAATCAGACAAAAAATCAATAAAAAATCTATTAAATCGTATATCAACTATTATACCTATACGCCAAACCCGTATTTCTTTAAGGCTTCCGTATCCATCACATAACGGTTATCCATGGTCTTCATAATGTCTGTAATCGTCACGTCTCCATAAACAGACTTATTTCCAAGATTCAAAACTGAGTTGTCCGAAAAAACAAGCACCATAGGGCTGAAAATATCGTGCTCATTTTCTGCAAGCACCAGTGCCTTTTCTCCGATATTTAATTCCACGCAGACACCCGGACACAAAATATTAATAGATTTCATCAAAGCGTTTACCACTTCCTGTGAAAAGAACTCCGAATGTCCCAGAAGAAATCGAATAGTTGCTACCTCTGATTCCGGTGGTTTCTCAAGGTTCATAGCCGTCATCCGGTCAAAAAACTGTGCAACCGCCAGAATTTTTCCACCTTCCATGAGCTTGACGGAGGTGTCCATCCTTCCATCTTCAACACCACATTCAATTGCTTCTGCCTGATAGCAGAATCTTTTTACATTTGGGCTGGAAGAACAGATTTTTTCGATCAACCCAGTGGTTCGCAGATCATAGAGCAGCGCTGCCGTCACCACATCGAGGCGCTCTTCTATTTTCAGATTCAGCTGATTACTAATCATTGCACAGAGGATTGCCACATTTAAAGCATGCTTATATTGGTAATCTTCCTGACTTCTCAGGTTTTGGATGAAATTAATTTTTTTATCCAGATGCCCGTAGCTTTTAATGATATTTGAAACAATGATCTGGAGCTTGCCTGTCTTACCGCTTGTCACAATTCGATCAAGCTCATCCATGATTGCAAAAACATTGATCGTCTGAAAACGTTCAAATTCAATATCTTCTGCCGTCATTGGCGGTGCAGGTTCAGCAGGCTCCAAAATAAAAAGACCAATCAAACCAAAATTCTTAATACTGGAAATACCCTGCTGCGTCAGCTTGGAATCCCTTTCATACAAAAGGACTCCATTTTTATTATAAATTGGACGTGCCAGACGCATTCCTGCCTTTAGTTCTTCAATCCTCTTAAACTGCATTCTCCCTTATCTCCCGTTATGTTGAAAATCCTTCTCGTAACTTTAATAATGCCTTCTTTTCTATTCTGGAAACATAGCTTCTTGATATTTGAAGTGCTTCTCCGATTTCACGCTGCGTCACTTCTTTTCCTGTAATCAGTCCATAACGCAAACAAATGATTTCCCGTTCTCTATCGTTTAATACCTCATCCAATAACTTCACTAATTTTTTTGTATTCTCATACAGCTCTATCTGCTCTGTAATGTCCTGCTGTTCATGCTCCATGATATCAAGCAGATTGATTTCATTCCCTTCTTTGTCCGTACCTATGGGTTCAAACAAAGATACCTCGCCTCTGCTTTTCTTTTTGGAGCGGAGCAACATTAACAGTTCATTGTCAATACATCGGGAAGCATATGTGCTGAGCTTTCCCTTTCCCGCATCAAAAGAAGAAATTGCCTTGATTAGACCGATCGTTCCAATGGATATTAAATCCTCCATATCCTCATCGACGTTTTGATATTTCCTGGCAATGTGGGCTACCAGACGCAGATTTCGTTCAATCAGTATCTCTCTGGCCTTAGCAGCTTCGTCGCTGTCTCCCTTCTGCAACACCTGAATATAATAGGCCTCTTCCGCTGTTGACAAAGGTTTTTGAAAGGTTTTCAAAGGGCGCCCCCAAAGTCATTTTTATTATTCTATGACCCCCATTGCCCCAAAGTGCCTTTCCCACAAACTTATTATACAAATTCGCACAGTAAATAGCAATAAATATCAGGTTATGTCAACAGAAATTCCGCCATGACCACATTGCTCACATCAATTCCCCACCTGGTAAGTGCAATCCATCGCTCTCCCGTTTTGGGGTCGATTTTTCGGCAAAGCAGACCTTTGCGGCAAAATTCATCCACAATTCCAGGATAGACCTGTTCTACGGTTCTCCCGAACTGCTCAAAAAAAAGTTTCTCACTGATTCCTTTCGTCATACGCAGCCCTAGAAACATAAACTCTTCCATCTGTTCTTCCACAGATAGCTTTTGAACCGACTCCCTGACGGGAACCTCTTCCTTCTCTTGTGATACTTTTCCCAGAAAATGGTTTACATAATTTTCTGTTATTTCTGTATTCCTGAACCGAACATTCTCAACCATGGATGCTGCGCCGACACCGAAGCCTACATAATTTCCCCTTTGCCAGTATACCTTATTATGTCTGCATTCAAACCCTGTTCTTGCATAATTGGAAATTTCATACTGATGGTATCCCATAGACCTTAAGAAATCACCTGTTATTTTATACATTTCCCTCTCGCAGTCCTCATCCGGAAGCTCTGGTGCACTCTCATAGAAAGGCGTCCCCTCTTCCACGATCAGACTGTAGGCAGAGATGTGAGCAGGCATAGGCGTCAGATGGGTAATCATCTCAAGGGTACCGCGGTAACTGGAAAGACTCTGCTTCGGTATTGCTGACATCAGGTCTATATTAATATTATCAAATCCTGATTTAACAACAGACGCATACGTGTCCAAAAAGTCCTGAACGGTGTGAATTCTTCCAAGTGCCTTCAACTCCTGATCCACAGCTGACTGTAGACCGATGCTCAGTCTGTTGATTCCCGCACGCTTCCAGTACACCAACTTATCCGAAGTAACAGTTCCAGGATTTATCTCCATGGAAATTTCACAATCCTGATCCACATGATAAAATTCACAGACCGCTTTCAGAATCTGTTCTATACTTCTTCCTGGCAGAACAGAAGGCGTCCCGCCGCCAATAAAAATGGTCTGCACCGTATAGTTTACATAACTTTTACTTTCTTTTCTTATTTCACTACACAATGCTTCTACATAGTTTTCCATCTCCTGGCTTCCTGCCGGTGCTGACAGGAAATCACAATACAGACATTTTCTAATGCAAAATGGAATATGAATATAAATACTGACGGCTTTCATTATTTATCATCCAGCTTCAAAACGCTCATAAATGCTTTTTGAGGAATTTCCACGTTACCAATCTGGCGCATACGCTTCTTTCCTTCCTTCTGCTTCTCTAAAAGCTTTTTCTTACGGGTTATATCGCCTCCATAGCATTTGGCAAGTACGTCCTTGCGCATTGCCTTTACAGTTTCCCTTGCAATGACTTTACCCCCAATGGCCGCCTGAATAGGAATTTCGAACAGATGTCTTGGAATTTCTTCCTTCAGCTTCTCACACATCCTTCTTCCCCTCTCATAGGCACTGTCTTTGTGTACAATGAAGGAAAGCGCATCCACCTCTTCTCTATTAATAAGAATATCCAGCTTTACCAGTTCTGACTGCTCATAGCCCTTCAACTCATAATCAAAAGAGGCATAGCCCCTTGATCTTGACTTCAAAGCATCAAAGAAATCATAAATGATTTCATTTAACGGCAACTCATATTTAAGAAGCGCTCTGGTTGCTTCCATATATTCCATTCCCAGATATCGCCCTCTGCGCTCCTGACATAATTCCATAATGGAACCGATAAATTCTGTTGTAACCATAATTTCAGCAGACACTACCGGCTCCTCCATATATTCAATCTCAGAAGGATCTGGCAGATTAGAGGGATTAGTCAGTTCTATAACCTCACCATCCGTTTTATGCACTTTGTATATAACGCCTGGTGCTGTTGTCACCAAATCCAGATTGTATTCTCGCTCCAGCCGCTCCTGAATGATTTCCAGATGCAACAACCCAAGGAAACCACATCGGAAACCAAATCCAAGCGCAATCGAAGTTTCCGGTTCATAACGAAGAGAGGCATCATTTAATTGTAGCTTCTCCAATGCATCTCTTAAATCCGGATACTTGGCTCCATCTGCTGGATACACTCCACAGTAAACCATAGAGTTAACCTTCTTATAGCCAGGAAGCGGCTCTTTACAGGGATTTTTGGCATCTGT
>CAMBLS010000160.1 GCA_945868485.1 uncultured Lachnospiraceae bacterium
TACAGAAAATATTGTTCAATTCAGGGATAATAACCCCGATGGTATGTGTCCGGTTCGTCTTTAATCCTCGTGCAACCTCGTTGACCTCAAAATTCAGCTCCTGGATTGCAGCCTCAATCTTTTCACGGTTCTTTTCACGGACATTGCCACCGTTTAGGTAGGATGAGATTGTTGCCAGTCCAAGGCCGGTGCGATTTGCAATGTCCTTAATCGTTGCTGCCATCAGATTGCTTTTCCGTCACAGCCACAGACCTGCATACGGTTTTTCACAAGCTCTGTCACAGCCACCATACCAACTTCACCCAATTTCTTAGGATCAAAGGTTTCAGGTTTCGCTTCCAGTAATGCTTTACCTGCATCGGTGTAAGCTTTGCGCAGCTCTGTTGCAAAATTCACCTTACAGATTCCACGCTTCACACAATCCATTACATCTTCCTTTGATAAGCCTGATGCACCATGAAGTACCAATGGAATATCAACCACCTTACGGATTTCTGACAAACGCTCCTTGTCGAGAACCGGTGTTCCCACATAAAAGCCATGTGCAGTTCCGATTGCAACTGCCAGTGAGTCAATTCCAGTTTTTTCTACAAATTCTTTTGCCTCCATAGGATCAGTGTTTGTATCTGCTACAGCCACAAGATCGTCTTCCTTGCCGCCTACCTTGCCAAGCTCTGCCTCTACTGGAATACCGTTGGGATGCGCCACAGAAACCACACGGGCACTGACATCAATATTTTCCTCAAAAGGAAGCTTCGACCCATCAATCATTACTGAAGTATAACCTTCTTTGACTGCACGCACTGCCAGCTCGAAGCTGCTGCCATGATCCAAATGCAGACATACCGGAACGCTTGCATTCCTCGCCTCTGCTGCAACCATTGCAACAAACATTTCCAGGCTTGCATATTTTACAGTGGAAGGCGTTGTCTGAATCATAACCGGCGCCTTTAATTCCTCGGCTGCTCTGATGATTGCTTTTACCATCTCCATATTTTCAGCATTGAATGCTCCCACTGCATATCCACCCTTCTGGGCATCTGTCAACATCTGTTTCGAAGTAACTAAAGGCATCTTTTTATCCTCCTTATTCAACTGTTTAAAGTTACCATGACTTTGTTCTTTTCTCAAAACCGAAACGTTTCGGTTTTCTGCTAAAATAATCATACAATATTTACTTCCGCTTGTCAAAGGTTTTTCCAAAAATAAGGTCAATAAATATTGTATGATTATTAGGTTTAGATTTTAAATTTTAAACTTAGACATTTCCTGCTGCATTTCTGTGGACACATGTGATAACTGACCAACTCTTTCGGAGACAGTCCGAATGCTTTCAAACTGCATTTGAAGAGACTGTGAAGACTGTTCCGTCAGCTGGGTTGTGTTCTTTGAAATTTCATTGATCCGATCAATGGCACTGACAATCAACTGATTAATCTCCTGCAGCTCTGCTACCAGAGTTTCTACATTCTGGACTCCTTCCGTGGTCTTGTTATTCAAATCCTCCAGTTCTGTAAATGCCTCTTCCACAGCATTTACCGCCTGAGCCTGACTGTCGATTTTTTCTTTCATCTTCTGAATATTCAAAACCGTGTTGGAGATATCTCTGCCCAGAGTCTCAATAATCTGCTCAATATTTCCTGTTGCAGCTGTAGAATCAGTAGCCAGCTTTCCGATAGATTCTGCAACCACTGCAAATCCTCTTCCCTGTTCCCCTGCACGGGCAGCTTCAATACTTGCATTTAAGGATAAAAGCTGTGTTTCTGAAGCAATGTCCGTAATGGTACTTAGTATATCTGCAATTTTATTTGACTGCTGTTCCAGCGTAGTAACTGTTTGATAAACTTCTTCCATCATCTCAATGGTACTTTCATTCTGTCGCTTCAGCTCCCTGACATTGTCTGCCCCCTGTCTGCTGGAAACGATAGAACTGCTGGCATCCTTCTGTAATATGACGTTCTGATCATTTAACTGTCCAAAACGTTCCTCCATCTCTCTGGTTTTTTCAGTTACCTGCTCCACATCCGCACTCTGCTCCTGTGCTCCCTGTGAAATTTCACGAACTGACTGATTTACCTCACCTAACTGCTTCTCTATCTCCTTCAAGCTGCCGGAGCTTTCTACTACTTCTCCGGTAAACATAGTAATATTTCTAAGAATACCGGAAATTTTGGCTGTCATGCGGTTAAAGCTTTTTGCCAACGTTCCCAACTCATTCATATTACTTTCATCTGCACTTTGTGTAAAATCACCTTCAGAGGCATTTCCAATCAACTCATTTAAGGAAACAATGGGTCTGGTAAGCTTCCTTGCAAGAACCGTGATGAAGAACACTGCAACTACAATGGCAATCAGGACAATCAGAATTAAAAGAATGATAATCCGCATAAACACATTCATAGCTGTGGATTTTTCCTGCAGGGTAATAACAGACCATGAATCCGATTCCCCTTTTAAAGTAATGGGCGCATAGCTGGCATAATAGGTTTGTCCATTATCCTTTAAAACACTCGTTCCACTGTTTCCAGCCATTACATCTTCAATTAATGCCTGATAATCCTTAGAAATTTCAAACGTTTGCTCTTCCGTCAATATATTACCATTCTCATCCTTGAGAAGATTACCACTTCCATCTTTACAGGACACTGTCTTCGTCAGCGTTCTATAATTATATAATTCTTCAATCTGGGTACTATCCGGATGTGCTACTACCACCCCTTCTCCGTCAATGACAAAAGAAATTTCCCCCTGATCCACATTAGAAAACTCTTCTATAATACTCTGCAGGTAATCGAGCTTAATATCTACTGCAAAGATTCCTATCATATTATTCCCCTGATACATGGGGAAGAATATAGATGCACATGGCATTCCGGTATTAACAGAATAGTAGGACTTGGATACAAAGGGTTTCTTTTCTTCCATGGTCTGGATAAACCACCAGCGGTTGGAACGGTCAGCCAGTTCCCCCGATGAACGCCCTGTCTGCATGCCACTGGTATCCTGTATGTACAAAAGCTCCAAATAGGTATTTCTGGCAACACAGTCTTCCAAAATCGGAGTCTGCACTTCTGTTTTCATTGTCAAAATGCTGGGATTCACTGACAGCTCCTCAGTCACGGAATATGCTCCTTCTATAAAGGTGGAAATCTCACCAGCCAACAGCTTTACCTTATCCTGATTGCGGCTGTATATCTCTCCCTCATAAAATGAACTGAAAAACACTGACATGATCACCAATAGCACAACTGCAAGACCAGATACAATTGCTACCATCGGTATAAGCATCTGTTTAAATATACTCTTTTTTACCATAATTATTCTCCCCTTCTTAAGTACATCTATTTCACTTTTCATTCGTATACACTTTCTATTTATTATATATTAACTTTTCACGTTAATGCAATGAAATGTTTGTCCTAAAAAGGATTTTATAAAAATCCCACTACCTACATTTCTGTAAGCAGTGGGATAAATATCTTATTTCCTATTTGTCTGCAATAGCAGCCTGTGCTGCTGCAAGTCTTGCAATCGGCACTCTGAAAGGTGAGCAGGATACATAGGTAAGTCCGGTCTTATGACAGAACTCTACGGAAGAAGGATCTCCACCGTGTTCGCCGCAGATACCAAGCTTGATATCAGGTCTGGTCTTCTTACCTTTTTCTACTGCCATCTTAATGAGCTGACCAACACCATTTTGGTCAAGTCTTGCAAAAGGATCAGATTCGTAAATTTTCTTCTTGTAGTATTCGTTCAGGAACTTACCAGCATCATCTCTGGAGAAGCCAAAGGTCATCTGGGTAAGGTCGTTGGTTCCGAATGAGAAGAACTCTGCTTCCTCTGCAATTTCGTCTGCAAGAAGTGCTGCTCTGGGAATTTCAATCATTGTTCCAATGTGATAGCTGATATCAGAATTCTTTTCCTTCTTAACCTGTTCAGCAGTCTCTACAACCACATCTTTCACATATTTTAATTCCTTCTTATCTCCTACCAGAGGAATCATAATTTCAGGAACGATATCGTAACCCTTTTCTTCCTTTACTTCGATAGCAGCTTCCATTACTGCACGGGTCTGCATTTTAGCAATTTCAGGATAAGTAACTGCAAGACGGCATCCTCTGTGTCCCATCATTGGGTTGAACTCGTGAAGAGAATCACATACTTCCTGAACCTCTTCTGCTGTCATCATCATCTTAACTGCCAGATCATCAATATCTGCAGGATCAGTAGGAACGAACTCATGGAGCGGAGGATCAAGGAAACGGATTGTTACCGGTCTTCCTTCCATTACTTCATAAAGGGCTTTAAAGTCACCTTTCTGGAAAGGAATCAGTTCATTTAATGCATTTTCTCTTTCCTGTACGGTTCTTGCAAGAATCATCTGACGAATTCTGGGAATTCTATCAGGCTCAAAGAACATATGCTCTGTACGGCAAAGTCCGATACCTTCAGCACCATATTTCACTGCATTAGCAGCATCTGCAGGTGTATCTGCATTGGTGCGTACTTTTAATTTACGGAAGGAGTCTGCCCATCCCATAATTCTTCCGAAGTTACCGCTGATGGATGCTTCCTGAGTCTTAATATCTCCATCGTAAATCTTACCGGTAGAACCGTCTAAGGAAATATAATCACCTTCATGATATGTATGTCCGCCAAGCTGGAATACTTTTTCTTCTTCATTAATATTAATATCGCCGCAACCGGATACACAGCAGGTACCCATACCACGTGCTACTACTGCTGCATGAGAGGTCATACCACCACGAACTGTAAGGATACCTTCTGCTGCATGCATACCTTCAATATCTTCAGGTGAGGTCTCCAGACGAACCAGAATAACTCTCTCGCCTTTTTCATGAGCTTCCTTTGCTTCCTGTGCAGTAAAGTATACCTTACCTGCTGCTGCACCGGGAGAAGCAGGAAGTGCCTGTCCGATTACCTCTCCTGCCTTTAAAGCTTCTGCATCGAAAGTAGGATGTAAGAGCTGATCCAGTGATTTCGCTTCAATACGAAGAACTGCCTCTTCAGGTGTGATTTTTCCTTCGTCTACCAGATCACATGCAATCTGTAATGCTGCCTGTGCAGTACGTTTACCGTTTCTTGTCTGTAAGAAGAACAGCTTGCCGTTCTCAATGGTAAATTCCATATCCTGCATGTCGCGATAATGTTCTTCCAGTCTGTTGGCAATCGCAATAAACTGAGCATAGCATTCTGGCAAATCTTCTTCCAGTCTCGTAATGGGCTGGGGAGTTCTGATACCAGCTACAACATCTTCGCCCTGTGCATTGATCAGATATTCTCCATAAATTCCTTTCGCTCCTGTTGAAGGATTACGGGTAAATGCAACACCTGTACCGGAAGTATTTCCCATATTTCCAAATACCATTGCCTGTACATTTACTGCTGTACCCCAGTCACCCGGAATGTCATTCATTCTACGGTATACAATTGCTCTTTCATTGTCCCATGAACGGAAAACAGCCTTAACAGCTTCCATTAACTGAACTTTAGGATCCTGTGGGAAGTCTTCTCCCATTTTCTCCTTATAAACGCCCTTGAATCTGCTAATAACTTCCTTTAAATCCTCTGCTGTCAAATCTGTGTCGTACTTTGCTTCCTTTGCATCTTTCATTTCGTCCAGAATTCTTTCAAAGAAAGACTTGGGAATCTCCATAACTACATCTGAAAACATCTGGATAAATCTGCGGTATGAGTCATAGGCAAATCTTGGATTACCAGTCTTTGCTGCAAATCCTTCCACCGCTACATCGTTCAATCCCAGATTTAAGATGGTATCCATCATACCCGGCATAGATGCTCTTGCACCTGAACGTACAGATACGAGAAGGGGATTTTCCGTATCACCAAACTTCTTTCCCTGCTTTTCTTCCAACTGAGCTAAAGCTGCAAAAATCTGCTCTTTGATTTCGTCCGAAATCTGTCTTCCCTTTGCATAGTAGTCTGTGCAGGCTTCCGTGGTAACGGTAAAGCCCTGAGGGATGGGCAAACCTAAGTTTGTCATTTCAGCCAAATTTGCACCCTTGCCTCCTAAGA
>CAMBLS010000161.1 GCA_945868485.1 uncultured Lachnospiraceae bacterium
GTTCAGAATATACCTATTTAAAGAGCGGAAAGAGAATTGATGGTTCCATGTTCTCATGTACTTCATTAGGAGTAAAACTTGGTGGCGGCATTGGTGTTGCACTTTCCGGATGGCTGCTTGACATAAGCGGATATATTAACCTTGATAATGCGGTTCAGCCAGCAAGCTGCATCAATATGATGTATTTTATGTATCTGTGGCTTCCGTTTATATTTGACATAATTATTACAGTCATTCTTTCATTCCTTAATGTAGAGAGTGCAAATATGAAATTACAAGAAAATATGAACTAATAAGGAGGATTATCATGAACGCAGATATGAAATGGCTGGATAATCCGGAAGTATTCCGGGTAAACCAGATGGAAGCACACAGCGACCATTGTTACTATAAAGATTATACGGATATGGAGAGTAAGGAAAATACCCTGTTACAGTCCTTAAATGGACAGTGGGAGTTTGCTTTCAGTAAAAATGTAATGGAAAGACCACAAAATTTTTATGAGGAAAATTTTGATGCATCAGGATTTGACAAGATCATGGTTCCGGGACATATCGAACTGGCTGGGTATGATAAGATCCGATACATCAATACCATGTATCCGTGGGAGGGAAAAGAGTATCACAGGGGTGCTTACAGCATGGAGAGCACCGGAAATGAAGCAGGGATGTTTTCAGAGGCAGAGTACAATCCGGTCGGCTCTTATATCAAACGGTTTGATTTAAATGAGCCGCTGTGTGGAAAAAGAATCCGCATCTGCTTTGAGGGTGTGGAAGAAGCCATGTATCTGTGGCTGAACGGTCAGTTCGTAGGATATGCGGAGGACAGCTTTACACCATCTGAATTTGACCTGACACCATATATCAGGGAAAAAGGAAATGTACTGGCAGTACAGGTTCACAAGATGAGTACCGCAGCATTTTTAGAGGATCAGGATTTCTTCCGTTTCTTTGGAATCTTTAGAAATGTTACTTTAAAAGCAGTACCGGAAGTGCATCTGGAAGATGTCTGGTTTCAGCCGGTATTAAATGAGGACAATATAAGCGGTGAAATATCTGTGAGAATGAAAGTATCTGCCACAAACGGACAGAAGGTAACGGCTCGCTTGATTTTAAAGGACAGAGAGGAAAATCCGGTATTAGAGGAAAGCACTGTTTTAGAGGAAAGTAACGGAATCTTTACAGGAAAAATCAGTGCCAAAGCAGAAAATATCAAACCATGGGATAATCACAGTCCATATCTGTATCATGCGTATGTGGAACTGAAAAATGAAGCTGGCAGAATAATTGAAATTGTTCCTTATAGTATCGGTTTCAGAAGGCTTGAAATGATAGGAAAAGTGATTTATCTGAATGGAAAGCGTCTGGTCATTACCGGTGTCAACCGTCATGAGTGGAGTGCAAAGACGGGAAGATGTATCGGAATGGCAGAAATGACAGCAGATATTGACTGTATGCTCAGGAACAATATCAATGCAGTGCGCACCTGCCACTATCCGGATCAGATACCGTGGTATTATCTGTGTGATGAAGCCGGCATTTATGTCATGGCGGAAACAAATCTGGAAAGCCACGGAACTTTCCAGAAGCTCGGTGCGATTGAGCCGTCATGCAATGTACCCGGTTCTCTTCCACAATGGAGAGACGCTGTTGTGGACAGGGCGAGAAGTAATTTTGAAACATTCAAAAACCATACAGCAGTTCTGTTCTGGTCATTGGGGAATGAATCCTATGCAGGTGATGACATTGAAGCCATGAATCAGTATTTCAAAGAAAAGCAGGATGGACGGCTGGTTCATTATGAAAGTTCTTTTTATAACCGGGCATATGAAGATACCATTTCCGATGTGGAAAGCAGGATGTATGCAAAGCCTTATGAAGTAGAGGAATATCTGGACAACAACCCGAAGAAGCCATATCTTCTGTGCGAATATATGCATGATATGGGCAATTCCATGGGTGGACTTGGTACTTATATGAAACTCATCGACAAGTATGAAATGTATCAGGGTGGATTTATCTGGGATTTCATTGACCAGGCACTTCTGGTAAAAGATGAAGTGACAGGAAAAGAAGTGCTGCGTTATGGCGGGGACTTTGATGACAAGCCTTCTGATTATGAATTTTCAGGAAATGGAATCGTATTTGCAGACCGTAAGGAAAAACCGGCAGTGCAGGAAGTGAGGTATTACTATGGCTTATACAGATAAGAAGAAATTGAGGGTTGTATATGGAGATTATACGCTTGGCGTACATGGGGAAGGCTTTGATTATATCTTCTCATATGCACAGGGCGGTTTGGAGTCTATCGTAAAAAATGGCTATGAATGGCTGTACCGCTGTCCAAAGCCTACTTTCTGGAGAGCATTGACAGACAATGACAGAGGTAGCAAGTTTCATATTAAAAGCGGAAGCTGGCTTGCAGCGGATATGTTTATTGACTGCAAGGATGTGGAAGTGATCATGGATGGAGAAGTGCAGAAACAGTATGCACCGGATAATAACAGTTATGGCGGGGATGTAACTGCGGATGAAATGATCGTGAAATATACTTATGAAACAGTCAGCAATCCGTCTACAACTGTTTTTGTAACTTATAAGGTTGATGCGACCGGAAAGATGAAAGTGAATGTGCATTATAACGGAGCAGAGGGACTGCCGGAACTTCCGGTATTCGGAATGCGTTTTATTATGCCGACACTTGCGGATAAATATTTATACAAAGGCTTATCCGGAGAAACATATCCGGACAGAAAGGCAGGAGCGAAAGAAGGAATCTATGAGGTTTCAGATCTGAGCCTCACTCCGTATCTTGTCCCACAGGAATGCGGCATGAGAATGGATACCGAGTGGATGGAGATAACAAGACATACAAGCCTTGACAACGGCAGGATAGATCATTCACCACAGACACTCAGAATTGAGAAGACAGGCAAGGCATTTGCTTTTTCCTGTCTGCCTTATACTGCCTCTGAAATTGAAAATGCAGCACACCATGAGGAACTGCCGCCTGCAAGAAGAACGGTTCTTAGCATCTATGGTGCTGTAAGAGGTGTCGGTGGAATTGACAGCTGGGGCAGTGATGTGGAAGATGACTATCGCATTAGTGCAGAGAAAGATATAGATTACTCGTTTTGTATTTGCTGATGGAGGTGTGTATAAGATGCAGACAGAGTTATTGATTCAAAGCTTCATGGAAGGTAAGAATGATAAAACAGACAGACGACAATATTATCAGGGTGGTTTCTGATAACTATGAGGAAATCATTATTCCTCTTGATGATGTATCTGCAAAAGAAGAAGAAAAAGAAACAACCAAGGCTCTTATAAAGGGTGTTGTATCTGGCTTTATTGAAAGAAATTATGCGGTGGGGGGATTTCAGGCATATATAACAAGTGATGTATCGGAAATTCTGTCAGATATGACTGACTATGCGGTAGAAAAAGGGATGATACCAGAAAATACAGTGGCATATCGTGATTTGTTTGATACAAAGATTATGGGAGTTCTGACACCAGCACCGTCAGTTGTGAGGGCAAAATTTAAGGAATTGCGGAGCTATACAGATAAGGAAGCATTTATTTTCAGTGAAACGGATGGAGTACCTCATAACACGATTACACCGATAGCAAGAAGAAATGGTGAACAATATGAAATGGATTTGGTACTCAGAAACAATATAACAACGGCAGAAAGACCATGGGGTGTGTATCATCCGGTTGAAAAACTGCACCACATTAAAAAAGAAAATATCGGTTTGATAGAAGTGATGGGGCTTGTAGTATTGCCAGCTAGATTACAAAAAGAAATGAATATGCTTGCAAGAACTGTCGTGGAAGGAAAGGATATTCATAATATCGAAGAAATCAAGGCTCATGCAGACTGGGTGGATGAGTGGAAGAATTCCTATGAAATTACAGCAGAAAATATAGAAAACATTATACAGAAAGAAATAGCAGACTGTTTTGTGCAGGTTTTAGAGTGTGCAGGGGTGTATAAGCGTACAGAAGAGGGGATGAAAGCATTTAAACGTTTCCTGTCGGTATTATAAAAACAGTGACATAGAAAAAGACAACGGCAGATGGAAATTACATGACATTATGATAAAAAGGAGTTGCTGCCAAGTGTTATTGGTATATGAAAACAAAAACGAGGGAATATCGGCAGAGTGGAAGAAAACAGTGCATTTCCCACCACATTTACATGAGGCAATAGAGGTTGTGTATGTAACAGATGGAAATATTGAACTGGGAGTCGGGCAGGAACTGTATCACATGGATGAGGGTGACTTTGGAATCGTATTCCCGAATGTAATACACCACTATCAGGTATTGGGGAAAAAAGAAAACAGGGTGATATATCTGTATATTGATCCATCATTATTCCCGGCTTACCAAAAAGAACTGCAGACATACAGCCCGAAAAATCCTGTCATAAAAAAGGAAAATGTACATGCTGATGTGGTGAATGCCATAAAATTTCTGGCAGGAATAAATGAATGTAATCCCATGCTGGTACAGGCATATGTACAGATGATCCTTGCCCATGTTTTTTCAGAAATGCCAATGATTGATAAAAATGCCATTGGAAGCGATGACCTAATCTATAATGCCGTAGAATATGTTGCTAAAAATTTCCGAAATGAAATGAGTCTTGAAAAGATGGCATATGAGCTGTGCGTAAGTAAATATGTGTTGTCAAGAATGTTTGCAAAAACATTTCACTGTAATTTTAATAAGTATGTGAATGGAATACGGCTGAGTTATGCAACAGCAGCATTGGAAAATACGCAGGATTCCATTACGAATATATGTCTTGACTGTGGATTTGAGAGCCAGAGAACATTTAACCGTGTATTTAAGGAACGATATAAGATCACGCCAAGAGAATACAGAAAAAGAATGGGGTATAAAAACATCAGTGAATAAAAAGGCAGGTGAGAAAGATGTGGCATACAGATTTTGGAATAACAAAAGAAGGAGAAACCGCACACAGATTTCTTTTGGTAAATAGCAGAGGAATGTGTGTAGAAGTATCAGACTTTGGAGCATTGGTGTTGTCTGTTTATGTACTTGACAGATATGGCAGAAACCGGGATGTGGTACTGGGATACGACAAACTTTCGGATTATTATAATCAGGAAACAGGTTTTGGAGCCTATATTGGGAGAAATGCCAACCGCATTGCAGGGGCAGAAGTTACAATAGCGGGGACAAAATATCTGCTGGATAAGAATGACCATGGAAATAATCTTCATAGTGGCTTTAACAGATCTCACGATAAATTATATAAGGCAAAAAGCGGACAGAGTGAAGAAGGCAGATTTGTGGAAATGGAACGTTACAGCCCACATCTGGAGCAGGGATTTCCGGGAAATTTAAAGCAGATAATCCGATATACGCTGACAGATAAAAATGAGTTTATTATTGATTATGAAATGCTTTGCGATATGGATACAGTCATAAATCCGACAAATCACAGCTACTTTAATCTGGATGGACATAATAGCGGATCAATCCTAAAACATGATATGGAGATATATTCGCAGCATATCCTTGAAACAGATAAGGAAATGATTCCTACAGGACAGATGATAGATGTAGCGGGGACACCTTTTGATTTCCGTCAAAGAAAACAGATTGGAAAAGATATAGAAGCGGACAATCCGCAGTTGAAAAATGCAGGTGGATATGACCACAACTATATTTTTCCAGATGATAGAAAATTAAGAAAAGTTGCAAAACTGTATGCTTCAGAAAGTGGAATAAGAATGGATGTGTTTTCGGATTTATGTGGCTTGCAGGTTTACACAGGAAACTTTTTGAATGGGCAGAAGGGAAAAGATGGAGCAGTGTATAATAAGCATGGTGGGGTGTGCTTTGAAACACAGTTTTTCCCTAATTCATGTAATGAGCCGGCTTTTCCGAGCTGCATACTGCCTGCATATAAAATGTTTAAGTCCAGAACAGTATATCAGTT
>CAMBLS010000162.1 GCA_945868485.1 uncultured Lachnospiraceae bacterium
TGGGATATGATAATAATTTTACCATTTACGATACGGACGATCAGAAGTCTGTGATGAAGGATATCTGTAAGCGACTGCAGATCGATACTAAGACGCTTAAGGAGAGGGCAATTCTTTCTGCCATTTCATCTGCTAAGGACGAGTTGATTTCTCCCCGTGAATATGAAGTGAGTTCTATGGGAGATTTCAGGAAGCAAAAGATTGCACAGGCTTATAGAGAGTATCAGGAAACCTTGAAAAAGAGTAATGCAATGGACTTTGATGATTTGATCATGAAGACGGTGGAATTATTTAAGAATGATCAGGAGGTTCTTGGAAGCTATCAGAAACGGTTCAAATATATTATGGTGGATGAATATCAGGATACCAACACTGCGCAGTTTGAGCTAATCAGGCTTCTTGCAGATGCACATCACAATCTCTGTGTGGTAGGGGATGATGACCAGTCCATCTATAAATTCAGGGGTGCAAACATCAGAAATATTCTTGATTTTGAGAAGGTTTACCCGGAAGCAGAAATTATCCGACTGGAGCAGAACTATCGTTCCACTCAGAATGTACTGGATGCTGCCAATGCGGTGATTCGTAATAATAAGGGGAGAAAGGACAAGACCCTTTGGACCGACAGAGGGGAAGGAAACAGAATCCATTTTCGACAGTTTGAAAATGCTTATGAGGAAGCGGAGTTTGTAGCTGATGATGTAGCCCGTAAAAAACGGGAAGATATAGCAGACTATGGGGATTGTGCGGTGCTGTTTAGAACCAATGCGCAGGCACGTCTTTTGGAAGAACGCTTTATTGTGGAGGGGATTCCTTATGATGTAGTTGGCGGAACCAACTTTTATGCAAGGCGGGAAATCAAGGATTTGCTTGCATATTTAAAGACCATCGACAATGGGCGAGATGATCTGGCGGTCAAGCGTATCATTAATGTTCCCAGAAGGGGAATAGGAGCGGCTACCATTGCAAGAGTGCAGGACTATGCAGATATGCGGAAAATCAGTTTTTATGATGCCCTGCGGCAGGCAGATGAAATTGTGGAGCTTGGAAAAAGTGCCGCTAAGTTAAAGCCCTTTGTGACCATGATTCAGTCTTTTAGAAGTAAGCTGGAATACTATGGGCTGGAGGATTTAATTAAGGACGTAATTGAAACAACCGGTTATGTGGCAGAGCTGGAAGCATCAGATGAGGAGGATGCAGAAAGCAGAATTGAAAATATTGACGAATTAATCAGTAAAGTAGTCTCCTTTGAAGAAATGCACGATCAGCCTACTTTGGGAGAATTCTTGGAGGAAGTTGCGCTGGTAGCAGATATTGACAATGTGGAAAATGACAGTAACAAAGTTCTTCTTATGACATTGCACAGTGCCAAAGGTCTGGAATTTCCCCATGTTTATCTGACTGGCATGGAGGATGGGATTTTTCCAAGTTATATGACGATTGTAGCTGACAACCCTGATGAGATTGAGGAAGAACGAAGACTTGCCTATGTGGGAATCACCAGAGCAAAAGAGGATTTAACTTTGTGCTATGCCAAGCTGCGGATGGTGAGGGGTGAAACGCAGATGAACGCAGTCAGCAGATTTGTCAAGGAAATTCCGGAGAGTCTTATGGATAACCGGCTTCCGGCACCGAAATATAAACCCATTGCTACTCCTATGCCAAAGCGTACAGCCGCAGAGAACAAGCCTTATATTGCAGGAGGCGGTCTGGGATCGCTTAAGGCTGCCGGAATCAGCAAAGGAGTAGGGGCGGTTACAGGCGGGAAGCCGGACTATGATATTGGAGACCGTATCAAGCATGTGAAGTATGGAGAGGGAACGGTCACGGATTTAGAGCCTGGGGCACGGGACTATAAGGTGACAGTAGACTTTGATGATGTGGGACAGAAGATTATGTATGCGGCATTTGCTAAATTGATAAAAGTGAATTAAGGATTTTTCTGAAAAATTTGTTAAATTTTTCAATTTACAGTAGTAAATTTTATCATGAAATGTTATATTATTATTCAAGAAGGAAATACTAAAGCAGAGGTTTTTTGAAAAGAAATGCTGTGCTGATATTTTGGAAAGGGAGGCATATAATATGAATACATGGAGCAAGGTTGAGGAATTAATGGATTTCGTGAAAACACACGATATTAAGGAATTAAAGGATTATTGGAATCATAAGGAAGAAGAAAAGAAAAATAATACCCTCTTATGGGTGTTTGCGATTATCGGTGTAGTTGCTGCAGTGGCAGCAATCGCTTATGCGGTATATAAGTATATGACCCCCGATTACCTTGAAGACTTTGAAGATGATTTCGATGATGATTTTGAAGACGATTTCTTTGAAGATGAAGAAGACGAGGCAGAAGAACCTAAAAAGGAAGCAGAAGATGTGCCTCAGGGAGATAATGTGGCATCAGAGGAAGATTTCGCTGAATAAATTTCCTATTGGAAGCGAATTACAAGGGATGTGCAGAAGTGTACATCCCTTATTTTGTTGAAAAGGCAGGATGAGAGGAAGCATGAAAAAAGGACAGATATTAACAGGAATTGTAGAGAGAGTTGACTTTCCCAATAAAGGCATTGTTGTGACCGAAGAGGGAAATTGTATTGTAAAAAATGTACTTCCCGGACAAAAGGTTACTTTTGTGGTACAGAAGAAGAGAAATGGAAAAGCCGAAGGCAGACTTCTTCACATTGAGGAAAGCTCAGCACTGGAGACCGGAAGCTCATGTGTTCACTTTGGAGAATGCGGAGGTTGCACTTATATCTCACTTCCTTATGAGGAACAGTTGAAAATCAAGGAAGAACAGGTGAAAAAGCTATTGGATGGTGCCCTTAAAAATCAGACAGAAAGCTGGCAGTTTGAGGGCATTAAGGGTAGTCCGACTCAGAGAGCATACCGGAATAAAATGGAATTTTCCTTTGGTGATGAATATAAGGATGGCCCGTTAGCACTAGGAATGCATAAACGAGGCAGCTTTTATGATATTGTTACAGTAAAGGATTGTCAGATTGTGGATGAGGATTATCGGAAAATTCTGGCATTTACCAGAGACTTTTTTGACGGGATATCCTTTTATCACAGACTGCGCCACAACGGATATCTGCGTCATCTGCTGGTGAGAAAGGCAGTGAAGACAGGGGAAATATTGATTGCGCTTGTAACAAGCTCACAGTTTCTAGCAGCAGAAGAACTGCAGAATACGATGGGAAAGGAAGACAGCAGCAAGAACAGCATCAGTCAGGATGAAAGGATATGTGAGAAAGAGAGTGAGAAGCTGGAGAAATGGAAAAACAAATTATTAAATTTGGATTTAACAGGTGAAATAACAGGCGTTCTTCATGTTGTGAATGATTCTGTGGCGGATGTGGTGCAGAGTGACAATACCAAGATACTGTATGGACAGGACTATTTTTATGAAGAATTGCTGGGATTGAAGTTTAAGATATCCACATTTTCCTTTTTTCAGACCAATTCTCTAGGGGCAGAGGTTCTATATGAGACTGCCAGAGAATATATTGGCGAACTTGGCACAGAAGAGTCTGGGGCACCGGATAAGATTGTATTTGATTTATACAGCGGCACAGGGACAATCGCACAACTTATGGCACCTGTTTCAAAAAAGGTTATCGGTGTGGAAATCGTGGAGGAAGCTGTGGAGGTAGCTAGAAAAAATGCAGAGCTCAACGGTTTACATAACTGTGAATTTATCGCAGGAGATGTATTGAAAGTGTTGGACGAAATTGAAGAAAAACCGGATATGATCATTTTAGATCCGCCCAGAGATGGCATTCATCCCAAGGCACTTAAGAAGATGGGTGCGACTATTAGGGCACCCCATATGTTATACATCTCTTGTAAGCCAACCAGTCTTGTGCGTGATCTGGAAAAACTGCAAGAGTATGGCTATATGGTAGAAAGGGTGTGCTGCGTTGATATGTTCCCTGGCACACCACATGTTGAAACAGTTTGCAGTTTAAAATTAACTGAATGACCAATAAATGGTAATTTCTTCGTTGAGGACAACTATTTTATCAATTAGAGAATGAATGATATTATGGATGTCCTCAGCGGAACCATTTTCTAAAATATCTGAAAAGGTTGAGATCGTGTCCCAGGTCTTTTCGATGTCTAATACCGGCTTTTCTTTTTCACTTTCTAATTGTCCTTCTAATAGCTTTCGTTCTTTCTGTAATTCACCTAAACGTATCTGAATATCAGAAATATCAATAAGGCCAGTTTGATACAAATTAAGCAAACGATCTATTTGTTTGTCGGTATCCTCTAATTTTTCCTTTATAATATTCTGAGTAGAGAGTGCATCATCTGCTTCATCAGAAATTTCATTTATCATATCCTCAAAGTATGTTTTATCCAGACTAAGTTTCATAATTTCATTTATGATAATTGAATCCAATTCGGCAACAGTATATGGGTGCAAGCGATTTGTACAATTATCAGATTTAATCATAGCTTCAGATGTACGTGCAACGGAATGACATACATACTTTTTATTGGTTTTAGAAACACGTCTTGCATACATTCTTGCACCGCAGTCTCCACAAAAAAGTAATCCGGTAAGCAAATGATCAGTGGAATAGCCATTTGCAGTTTTAAATGTAAATGAACGTTTTAATAATTCTTTGTTATGTGCAAGAAGCGCAGATGCAGCATACCAATCAGCTTCAGAAACTAATGCTTCATGCAGACCTTGATAATAAGTTCCTTTGATTTGTACTTTCCCCATATATACGGGATTAGATAAAATTCTACGTACCGCTGTATTATGTTTCCAATCGTAGTAAGAAGAGCTATAATTAGCATCCATTGTACGAGAAATAGAACTTATACTTTCTCCAGACAAAAAGCGTTTATATACTTCTTTAACCATATTAGCTGTATATGGATTTATATCAAGGTCGTTGGAATGTGGCTTGAAATTATATCCTATTGGGCAATGCGAACCATGAAAATGTCCCTGCCTGATTCTGGCTTGTCTGCCCATGGTAGTACGCATTTTTATGTTTTCTCGTTCCATTTGGCTAAATGCAGCCAATATACCAACAATACAACGTCCAATAGCAGAAGAGGTATCAAAAGATTCCATTAAAGAGATGAAATCACAATTATTAGGTATGAATACATCTTCTAAAAGAATTAATGTATCTTTTTGTGAACGAGATAAGCGGTCCAATTTCCATACAATAACTTTATTAATTTTTCTATTTTTCACATCATTGATTACTTTTCTTATGCCAGGGCGGTCAAGAGTGGCGCCAGATATGCCGGGATCGATGTGTATTGCATGAATTGTATAACCATAAGCTTCACAATAAGCTCGGAGACGTGCTTCCTGTTCTCCAACGCTATAACCTTCTTCAGCTTGTTCGGTTGTGGATACTCTAATATATAAATCGACAACGTTATTTATAGTACCTTGCCGGGTTGAATTGTCTTTATACATTAAAAAACACTCCTTTTACATTTGAATATAAATATCATTTGTATCTAGGAACAAATGGTATTATTTTGCTTGCTTGAGAGAAATCCCATTTTTTTCCTCAAGTCGTTGCTGTTTTAGTAGTTTTTTTGCTTCACCTATGAGGATATCTTTGTAATCTTCGTCAAGCATTTCAAAAGTATTTATCATGCGGAGTGTGGTATCATCTTTTTCACGTATTATATCTTTAAAAGATTCACTCACAGAATGTGATAAAAGATAATCGGTGGTAACGTTAAATAAATCGGCAATTTTAATTAAAGCATCATAATCTGGCTTTCTTTTGTCCGTTTCCCACATGCCTACAGCACCCTTGGTAACACCTAATTTTTCCGCCATTTCAATTTGGCTATATCCTTTTTCATAGCGAAGTTTTGAAATAACATGGCCTATTTTCATTGTCATTACCTCCCATATGTAAAAGAAGATAACATAAATATTTTG
>CAMBLS010000163.1 GCA_945868485.1 uncultured Lachnospiraceae bacterium
AAGAAACCAGTGCTGATTGAATGCATCATACCCGAGGATGATAAAGTATTTCCGATGGTGCCGGCAGGGGCGCCAATCAGTGATGTATTTGATGCCAAAGATTTGGAAAAGGAATCATGAATAAGAATATTTTAAAAGGAATCGGCATAGGTTTTTTTATCATATTGCTTTCAGTGATTGCCATGTATCTGGGACTGGCATATTATTATGCAGGTGGTTTTAGCTATGGCACATGGATCAATGGAGTTTACTGTACTGGTAAAAGTGTAAATGAGGTAAACGAAGAACTGCTTAGAAAATGTAATTATGAAGGACTTACCATCATTGACGGTGATGGTAAGTCTTACATTATTTCGGCAGAAGAGGTTTGTCTGACTTTTGATTTTGATGAAGCATTGAATGCTTATTATGACAGGCAGAACCCTTATTTGTGGATTGACAATCTGATTGGAAATGCAAAAGATGCAGAAATTAAACCTGTCGTAGAGTATGATGAAACAATTTATGAGAAGACAGTCAATGAATTGCCTTTTTTTCACGGAACATCAGACGATGATCGTATTCTAAAAATTGTAAAGGGAAATCAGGGTTATTATATTGTCAATGAACGTTCTCATGTTCTGGATGAGGAGAGAGCAAAAGAAGCAATTAAGCAGGCTTTTGATGGATTTGAAGAGACGCTTGACCTTGAAAAAGCAGGCTGCTATAAGAATCTTCCATTGACGGAAGAAATGGAGCAGGAACTTTTCTTGTGGAACAAAATTGAGGATTATCAGGATTGTGGGATTGTGTATCAATTTGGAGAAGAAGAATTTCCTGTTGATGGAAGTATTGTATGCGACTTTTTGAAGCTGAATGATCAGGGTAATTTTGTCTTTGATGATCAGGGAAATCTCTGTACTGATGAAGAGAAGGTATATGAATTTGTGGACAAACTTGCTGATGAATATGATACGGTGGGTGGTGTGCGTCAGTTCCGGGCTACTCGTGGTGAAGTGGTGACAGTAGAGGGCGGTATTTACGGAAATAAGATTGACAGAAAGGCAGAGAAGAAATACCTGCTCGATGCTTTCCTTAATAAAAAGAGAGAAAAGCATGAGCCTGTTTACACGCAAAAGGCATTCAGGCAGGGAAAAAATGATATCGGGGATACCTACATAGAAGTAGATATGACAAATCAAATGCTTTACTATTACGTTAATGGAAAACTCCAGATAGAAACTCCGGTTGTAACAGGAAATACTTCACGCAAACGGGGAACCCCGACAGGGACGAATTATGTATATAATAAGCAGAAAAATCGTGTTCTCAGAGGACCTGATTATGCATCGCCGGTCAAATTCTGGCTTCCTGTAAAAGGGGCTATCGGAATCCATGATGCTTCGTGGAGAAGTGAATATGGAGGAGAAATCTATAAGACAAACGGTTCCCATGGATGTATTAATACGCCTTTTGAGGAGGTAAGCAAGCTCTATGATATGGTGGAAATAGGAACGCCTTGTGTAATGTTTTACTAAAGCAGTTGACTAAAGTGTTAAATCGGTTTACAATGTTTTGCAGATGTTTTTTGATGAAATAAGTGGAATCCCATAAACAGGAGGAAAAAGAAGTGTCCAGAGTATATAACTTTTCAGCAGGTCCGGCAGTTTTACCTGAAGAAGTATTAAAAGAAGCTGCAGATGAGATGTTGGATTACAAGGGTTCAGGCATGTCTGTAATGGAGATGAGCCATCGTTCAAAGGTATATGATACCATTATCAAGGAGGCAGAAGCTGATCTTCGTGACCTGATGAATATTCCTGATAATTATAAGGTACTGTTTTTACAGGGGGGTGCAAGTCAACAGTTTGCCATGATTCCCATGAATCTGATGAAGAACCGTAAGGCAGCTTATATTGTTACAGGACAGTGGGCAAAGAAGGCGTATCAGGAAGCGAAGATTTATGGTGATGCAGTGGAAGTGGCTTCCTCTGCAGATCAAACTTTTTCATACATTCCGGACTGTTCTGATCTTGACATTCCTGAAGATGCTGATTATGTTTACATATGTGAAAACAATACCATTTATGGTACAAAATTTAAGACATTGCCAAATACGAAAGGTCATACATTGGTAGCAGATGTTTCATCCTGCTTTTTATCAGAGCCTGTGGATGTAACTAAGTATGGTGTAATTTATGGTGGCGTACAGAAGAATATCGGGCCGGCAGGTGTAGTGATTGTCATTATAAGAGAAGACCTAATCACAGAGGATACACTTCCAGGAACACCAACTATGTTAAAGTATAAGATTCATGCGGATGCAGATTCTCTATATAATACTCCTCCAGCATATGGAATTTATATTTGCGGAAAGGTATTTAAATGGCTCAAAAAGATGGGTGGATTATCCGCAATGAAGGAATATAATGAGAAGAAAGCAAAAATTCTTTATGATTTTCTGGAAGAAAGCAAGCTGTTTAAAGGGACTGTTAGAAAAGAAGACCGTTCTCTTATGAATGTTCCCTTTGTAACAGGAAGTGATGAGCTGGATGCAAAATTTGTTAAGGAAGCCAAAGAAGCGGGCTTTGAAAATCTGAAAGGACACAGAACCGTGGGAGGTATGCGTGCAAGCATTTATAATGCAATGCCCATTGAAGGTGTTGAGAAGCTTGTTGCTTTCATGAGAGAATTTGAAAAAAATAACGGCTAATCGTGGTTAAAGGAGAAAATAGAAATGTTTCAGTATTATTGCTTAAACCCTATTGCGCAGGTAGGATTGGATAAATTTACAGATGAGTTTGTAAAAACAGAAGATGTGAACCAGGCAGAAGGTATTCTGGTAAGAAGTGCTGCAATGCATGATATGGAATTGTCGGATAAACTTCTTGCAGTTGCCAGAGCCGGTGCAGGTGTGAATAATATTCCTCTTGATAAATGCGCAGAAAAGGGAATTGTAGTATTCAATACACCTGGTGCCAATGCAAACGGGGTTAAGGAACTGGTTATTGCAGGTATGCTACTTGCGTCCAGAGATATTGTAGGCGGTATTAACTGGGTAGAATCTGCAAAAGATGATGAGAATATTGCTAAGGCAACAGAAAAAGAAAAGAAACGTTTTGCAGGAACAGAAGTACAGGACAAAAAGCTGGGTATCATTGGACTTGGGGCAATTGGCGTCAAAGTTGCCAATGTTGCCAGACATATGGGAATGGAAGTATACGGTTATGACCCTTATGTTTCTGTTGATGCTGCGTGGAACTTAAGCCGTGATGTAAAGCATGTGCTGAACGTGGAAGAGATTTATGAAAACTGTGATATCATTACCATTCATGTACCTCTTCTTGATTCCACTAGAGGGATGATTAATAAAGAAGCGATTGCCCAGATGAAGGATGGAGTAATTATTCTCAATTTTGCAAGAGATCTGCTTGTGAATGAACAGGACGTTCTGGAAGGAATCAAAGAAGGAAAGGTTCGTAAGTATGTATCTGACTTCCCCAATCCTACTACAGCAGGGCAGGAGGGATGTATTGTAATACCTCACTTAGGTGCTTCTACAGAAGAATCAGAAGATAACTGTGCAAAGATGGCTGTTAAGGAAATGATGAACTATTTAAAGAATGGTAATATTGTCAACAGCGTGAATTATCCCACCTGTGACATGGGTGTTTGCAATCAGGCAGGACGTGTAGCAATTTTCCACAGAAATATTGCAAATATGATTACCAAATTTGCAGCATGCTTTGGAGATGAAGGAATTAATATTACAGATATGATGAATAAATCCAAAGGGGAAGTGGCTTATACCATGATAGATATTGAGACGCCTGCAGATAGTGAAATTATAGCAAAATTGCAGACAATTGATGGTGTATTCCGTGTTCGTGTTGTGAAATAAATTTTATATGAAAGTATAAAGGTGGCGCTGCCAAGAGCAGCGCCACTTTTAAATTTCAGAAAAGTTAACCAGACCAACTTCGTCTAAGTCTTCTTTCAGCTTGGCATCCTGTTTCGCAGAAACAATGCTTGCAAGATCCATATATTCAATAAATACGTCTTCTACAGTAATCCCTTTTTCTGAAGCAATTTCCTGCATAACTGGTTTTAGTTTATCAAGCTGGAAAGAGATCCTGGTTTTTTGAGGGTCAATTTCGCCCAATACGTTTTCCGCATATGCATTGATGCGCGTAAGCATATCTTTCTGCTCCTGTGTCAGAGTGTCATAGCCATTTGAATCCTTTGGTGTCTGAAACATGATTTCACATCCTTTTTTATAAATTAAACACATTTTGATTGTACCACTTGATGCTTGTGTTGTATAGATATCTTTGCTAAAATAAGAATATATTGAGAAGGATTGATGCGTGATGACATGAGAAATGTAAATCTTGCATGGAAAGGGGAAATATGGATAATAAACTATATAAACTTATGAACTGGCCTAGAATTGAAGGGGTAATTTATTCAGAAGAGGACAATCCGCATGAAATTTTAGGACCTCATGTAGTTGGAAAAAGTGTACTTTTTCAGACTTTTCAGCCAGGAGCATGCAGTATAAACATTGTAATTAAAAATGATAATAAGAAATATCAGATGGAAATGGTAGATGAGGCCGGCTACTTTGCATATCTTTTATATGGTAAGGTTCCGGAAGCATATGAATACGAAGTTGAATATGCAGATGGAACGATTACCTGCATCAAGGATGCTTATAGATATCAGATAGGGCTTAGTGAAAATGATATCGAAAAGTTTAATGCAGGAATCCATTATACCGTATACGAAAAGCTGGGAGCCCATTATATGACAGTGGATGGTGTGTCGGGTACATTTTTTGCAGTATGGGCACCAAACGCATTAAGGGTTAGCGTAGTAGGGGATTTCAACCACTGGGATGGACGTATACATCAGATGAAAAAAAATTATCAGGGTGGCATTTTTGAAATTTTTATTCCTGATGTGAAGCCAGGTGAGTGTTATAAATTTGAGTTAAAAGCAAAGGGGGGATTGACATATTTAAAGGCAGATCCCTACGCTTTTGGTCAACAGCTACGCCCAGATACTGCGTCTATCGTGCGTGATTTTCAATATAAATGGAATGATCAAAAATGGCTTGAAACACGTTCAGAGCATCAACAGGAAAATTCGCCTATCAGTGTTTATGAGCTATATTTGGGTTCTTTCAAAAAGAATAAAGATACAAACGGATATTTAAATTACAGAGAGCTTGCAAAAGAACTGGTAACCTACATAAAAGAAATGGGCTATACACATGTAGAGCTGATGCCTATTATGGAACATCCCTTAGATGCTTCTTGGGGTTATCAGGTAATTGGGTATTATGCGCCTACTGCACGCTATGGAACGGCAGAAGACTTTATGTATTTTGTAGATACTCTGCATCAGGCAGGAATTGGTGTGATTTTAGACTGGGTTCCTGCACATTTTCCTAGAGATACTTATGGACTTGGTCAGTTTGATGGAACTTGTCTGTATGAACATGCAGATCCCAGAAAAGGTGCACATCCTCATTGGGGAACATTGATTTATAATTACGGTAGACCTCAGGTTTCCAACTATTTGATTGCAAATGCTCTTTATTGGGTAGAAAAGTATCATGTGGATGGAATCAGGATGGATGCAGTGGCCTCCATGCTGTATTTGGATTATGGCAAACAGGATGGACAGTGGATTGCCAATATTTATGGTGGTAATGAAAATCTTGAAGCAGTAGAGATGCTGAAGCATTTAAATTCCATCATGAAAAAGAGGAATCCCGGTGTCCTTATGATTGCAGAGGAATCAACGGCATGGCCTAGAATCACAGGAAAACTTGATGAGGACGGACTTGGATTTGATCTGAAATGGAATATGGGATTTATGAATGATTTCATAACCTATATAAGTTATGATCCTTTCTTCAGGGCACATCATCATAA
>CAMBLS010000164.1 GCA_945868485.1 uncultured Lachnospiraceae bacterium
TTCCGTTTGCTGCGGTGATCCCTCCCTCAGTGCATATTTTAACGGTATCATTTCTTATAATATATATCGGCATATTCTATATAGGACTTTAGTCCTATTCATTCAAGCTGTTCCACTATTTTTTTCAATACTTCAGCTGATTCCTGAAGCTGTTTCTGCTCAGTTTCACTTAATCGGATGGGAACCATGGTTTCAATTCCATCTTTACCCACGATACAGGGCATGCTGAGCACTACCCCATCAATTCCATGTTCACCATGCATTGCCGTTGAAACCGGAAGAATCGACTTCTCATCTCTTACAATCACTTCACAGATTCGCTTAACCGCCATTGCCACTCCAAAATAGGTTGCACGTTTCCTCTGAATAATTTCATAGGCACTGTTCTTTACCTTCTCTGCGATTTCTCTGGTTGCCTCCTCATGCTGATAATGTCCTCTCATCTCGCAGAAATCATTAAGCGGAATTCCCGATACATTAGCGCTGCTCCATGCCGCAATCTCACTATCGCCATGCTCCCCTATGATAAACGCATGCACACTTCTGCTGTCTACTCCCAAATGTTCTCCAAGTCTGTGCTTTAATCTGCCGGTATCCAGCACTGTTCCGGAACCAATCACACGATTTTCCGGCAGACCTGACAATTTCTGCGCTACCTGTGTAAGAATGTCTACCGGATTTGCTACAATCAGCAGGATTCCCTCAAAATTCCTTTTGGCAATTTCAGGAATAATCTGTTTAAAGATTGCCACATTCTTATTGACCAGATCCAGCCTTGTTTCATCAGGCTTCTGATTCGCACCCGCAGTCACAATGACAATCCCCGCATCTGTGACATCATCATAGCTGCCTGCATAGACCTTCATTTGCTTGGCAAAAGGTATTCCGTGGCTGATATCCATTGCTTCTCCTTCTGCCTTGCTCATATCCGCATCTATCATTGCAATTTCAGAGAACAACCCACTCTGCATAAGACTGAAAACTGTTGCCGAACCCACAAATCCGCATCCTACCATGACTGCTTTCCTGTAATTTATCATTGTTTCTTTCCTCCATTCTAACACTTCAATATTGTATCTATTTCACTCTCTATTTCCACTGTTTAACTCTTCCAGCAGCCCAGAAGTAATAATACCTGCCGGAAGCGCCACAACCGCAATTCCCATAACAGAAGAAATCATCGTGAAGATTCTACCAACCACTGTAATCGGATATATATCTCCATATCCCATCGTCGTCAGAGATACTGTCGCCCAATACACCGCATCAAAGTAATTTTCAAATGTTTCGGGCTCCACATTTAATATAATCAATGCAGATACCAGTATGTAAAGAATTGCAATTCCTCCTACTACAAGCAGTGACTCCTTTTGTTTGCGAAAAACATTCAAAACAATCTGGACATTTCTCGAATATCGTACCGCTTTAAATATTCGAAGAACCCGAAAGGTTCTGAACAAGCGGATAATCTTAAATATTTTCAATCCTTCATTGAACATACTGATTGCCGGGAGAATTGCCAGCAAATCAATCACTGCCATAGGTGTAAACGGATAAAGCACATAAGATTTTAATCCTTTTTTCAGTTTAAAATCTGCAGTAACCAATCGTAATAAATAATCAAAAACAAAAATTACCGCAGTAACCGCCTCTATGATTTCAAAACCTATGTAATCCTCTTTAAAGGCCAGCGGAATAATACTTACAAAAATTACAATCATCATGAAAACATCATAATAACTGCTCCATTTATCATCATCGGATGACAATTCTATGATTTCGTATATTTTTTTTCTCAAGCTAATTTCTCCTCAGTTGCTTTTTAATCTGAACTCTTAATTTTACAGATACCCTTTTCTCTTCTTTGCCACATCAATCAGCTCCTTTGCCTCATCAAAAGCACCCGGAAGATAAGCTTCTGTCCATTCCTTTCCAGCCTTCTCCCACTTCTTGATATCGCCCCACTTGGTCAGCACTTCTCCCGAATCGGATACCGTATCCTCTCCAAAAACATGGGGATGGCGTCGGATCATCTTGTCACTGATGCCACAGATCACATCCTCCAGCGTAAACAAACCTTCCTCCTCCGCAATCTGAGCATGCAAAACTACCTGAAGCAGTAAATCCCCAAGTTCTTCCTTTAGATTGTCTGAGTTACCGGTAGCTTCCAGAATATTGATTCCACAGATTACCTCGGCAGCCTCCTCAATACAGGTTGCCTTCAGGCTGGAATGCGTCTGTTCACGATCCCACGGGCAGCCATCAGGTGCTCGCAACCGGGCAATTATATTTTTAAACTCTTCAAATTTGGTCATAAGCTCCACCTTTCCCTATTTTTATAATACTATATGGAATTGCATAATTAAACCAAATTCAGAATTTTGTTTTACCCTACATAAAATAATTGCCTTCTGCTCAAAATAATTACAAATTCAACACAACCAGGAGGCAATTCATATGAGTAAAAACCAATCTGCTTCTCTTCCCAAGGCTGCTCTGGATGAAATTCCAACACTGGATTCAGATGCCGTCTCCATTACAGGTCTGGTGAAATCCAGTGGACGCATTTCGGGGTATCAATTATCTGACGAGCGCATCGTCAGCCGTGAAGAAGGAGTCAGCCTTGCAAAATCCGGAAAAATTAAGGGTGTTGGTGTTGCGCACAATAAGGATACCGAATATCTGAAATCCATTCCGGACGATTCTGAAAACAACAATTTATCCTCTCTTCCAACAGTAAAGACAGATGCTTTTTAGCAGTTAAACTAGGAATACTAACATTACCTCACCCGCATATAATAACAGCTTTCTGCTTTAAAGGCAGAAAGCTGTTTATCTTAACATTTCACTTTTTAATCTTCATATATTGGTTCAAAGTCATCTGCCCCGTGGCCGCACAGCGGACATGTAAATTCTGCCGGGAGCTCGCTTCCTTCATAAACATATTTACAAATTTTGCAGCGCCATCCCACAATCTTCTTGTCTTCTGCCTTTTTTTCCGGTTTAGGTTTTACCTTGCTCTGATAGTCTGCATAAGTAAGCGGTGCTTGGTCGCTGAGCACTTTGGCATCCTCTACCTCTGCAATGAAAAGCGTATGGCTTCCCAAATCCTGACTGCTTACCACCTTACAGTTGAGCACTGCACAGGTCTGCCATCCCATGTAAGGAACCCCATTTCCATCCTTGGGAAGATTCATATCTGCGAACTTGTTTACATCTCTGCCCGACTGGAAACCAAAATGCTTAATAGTTTCAAAAGTACAGGTCTGATCTAACATGCTCAATGCAAAAACTCCACTTTGCTTAATCAATTCGCAGGTATAGTTGGCATTGATGACGGAAATCGCTACTCTTGTAGGGCTGTTGGCCACCTGCATACAAGTATTGGTGATACAGCCATTGGCAATTTCTCCAGCCTTGGTTGACAACATAAAAACACCGTAGCTTAAATTATATAATGCTTTTTTGTCCATAAACTTAACCCTCCATCCAAAATATCCGTTTATAACAGTTTATCACATTATTTGAAGATTAACACTAATTTTCTTTATAAATCTGCAATCAGTCCTCTGACTTCCCCAAAGGTCTTTACTGCTGCCGGATGTTCCCTATGCTCTCCGATATGTTTCTCCATCCACACCATATGATACCAGCGTCCAAACTTGTACCCACACTGGTAAAATTCACCCACAATCCGGTACCCCAGATGCTCATGAAATTGCACACTGTCATTGCTAAGATAGGGATCCTCCACATCCGTATATGCAATACAGGCATTTAAATTTAGAATATTTTGTGTGGAAAGAATCTTTTCCAATGCCTCATACAATGCTCTCCCTATTCCTGTCTTCCGCTGATCATTACGAACATACACTGTTGTCTCCACTGCCCAGTCATATGCAGCACGTTCCTTAAAAGCGCCTGCATAAGCATAACCTGCAATTTCTCCGTTTCTTTCAGCTACAATATATGGGTATTTTTCTAAAGTACGGGTAATCCTGTTCTCGAATTCCTGCACCGTGGGCACGGTATATTCAAAAGTAATTGCCGTTTTCTCTACATATGGTGCATAAATCTCAAGCAGTTTTGCCGCATCCTGTTTTGTTGCAATTCTGATTGTGCTATCTTCCATCATGAGTCCTCTATATGCAATTCTTGACTTATTTTCCTGCCGGCACAATTTCAAGCCAATAACCATCTGGATCTGTAATAAAATAGATGCCCATTTCAAAATTTTCATAGCAGATGCATCCCATCTTTTCATGTAGATCGTGTGATGCTTTATAATCGTCTACTTGAAATGCAAGATGAAATTCGCAGTCTCCAAGATTGTATTTTCTGTCCATATCCTTTAACCAAGTCAACTCCAGTTCAAAGTCCGTCTCCTCATTTCCAACATACACAATAATAAAAGAACCATCTGCCGCTTCTTTTCTTCTCTTTTCCTTTAATCCCAATGTCTTTTCATAAAAATCGAGAGATTTTTGTAAATCGAATACATTGTAGTTTTCATGAACCATTTTGAATTTCATTTTTTCCTCCATTCCGAAATACCAAGTATTGTTAATTTTATTTTAACATATATCAAAATATCTTGCAGAAACATTTTTAGTACCGCAAAAATTGGACACCGAAATGAACTTCTCTGTTTTCTTACACAGCAAACTGATTGGTGGATTTATTCAGCTCCTCCGCAGCTCCTGCAATATTCTCTGTAGCCTTTACTACTTCCTCCATTCCCGTTGTTGTATGATTGATCTGCTCCTGAATATGTACGGTACTTTCTAATGAAATAGCGGAAGTTTCTTCCACCTCTTTAACAGCCTTCTCAACCTGTCCAATGGAACAGACCAGATTGCTTACCATATCTGCCTGCTCCCTTGAAAGCTGATAAACATAATCTGCATCATAGTAATAATTTTCTCCAGTATTCAGATAAGCATCAAACTGAGGCTGGACTTCTTCATCTACAAAGCTGAGGAGTTCTTTACCATTATCTGACAGAGCGCTAAATGCATCTCTCACCTTCTGTATGGTTGCCTGTATAATATCTACCGTTTCTTTTGTCTGTGTTGCGAGGTTACCCACTTCTGTTACAACTACTGCGAATCCCTTTCCGCTTTCTCCGGCTCGTGCAGCTTCAATGGCTTCCATCAATTCACTTCTATGTTTTTCACACACTTCTCTGCTATTTTTAATTGCTGCTTTCGCTGTTGTCTGAACCCCAATTGCTCTCTCTTTAAATTCCCCTGCTTTTTCACTTTGCGCATGTGCCTTTACATTTAAAGCTTCCACACTTTGCTGCATGTTTTCCACATACACTTTAGCACTCTGTACCAACTCTTTATTATTTTCACATCCTTTTACTACCTGATCGGATGCTTCTCTAATCATTTCCAGACGAGAGCTAATCTCATCTGTAGTGGCAGTAAGTTCCTCCCCCGCCGAACTCAACCCCTGCGCATTATCTGCTATATCTCTAACTAATTTACGAATGTTTTGTTTTGCAACATTCAAGGCTGCACAGGAACGCCCAAACTCATCTTTTCTTGTCACATGAATTTCATAACACATATTGCCATTAGATAGTTCTTCAGCAAATCTATTAATTTTCCTCAGCGGCCTCTTTATGGTACGGGCAATTAAGATACTGATTATAACTCCAACCAGTAGGAACAGTCCTGTCAGGATTGTCATATAGTTTCGCAGGGAGTTCACATCCTTCATGACCTCTTCCTTAGGCATCGCCAATGCAACGGACCAGCCTTCATATTCCAAAGGATAATATGCTGCATAATATTCAACACCTTCATATGCATATTCTGAAATTCCCTGTTGCCCTTTTCTGTTGCTTTTCATTCTTATATATCTTTGCATTGTTTCCCTTCCCTAAT
>CAMBLS010000165.1 GCA_945868485.1 uncultured Lachnospiraceae bacterium
AAGAAATATCAACAGTAATGTAAAATATTTTTTTACATTTTAACAAGTGCACCCCGTCTTCCATGTCGCGATTTTGCGCAGAAGAGGGGGCGCCGGTCTTGGAGCCTACAGGTTCTAGAGATTCAGATACCCCCTACCCTCGCTTCAAAACTTATACTCCACATATCTGTCTTCAGTCATTGTCTTTACATTATGGTGATGCTCACATAAAGGCTGCCAGTTCCCACGATCCCAGAAGAGTTTCTGGTCTCCACGATGAGGTTTGATATGATCCACGACTGTAGCTTTCGTAAGATGACCTTCCTCATAGCATTTCACACAGAATGGATTGCTATCTAAGAACTTCCTTCTCTCACGCTGCCACTTGGCACCATAACCACGCTCGCTTGCATAGGCTCTGTCATTCTTATGTAGTTGCTTGTGCTCAGCACAATACATCTGACCGTGCGGAATAAGTGCTGCACAGCCAGGATGCTTACACGGTATGTTGCTTCTATAAGGCATGCCTGATTCAGATAAATTGTAGGGGCAATGTTGCAATCCTTCTTTAAGATGGTAATGCCTGTAAGCACCAAACCATTATTCTTCTGTACATCCTGTACAGTTACTCTGTAACCATCACCATAATGTGCTTCCATAGCTGTCTTTACCGTTCCTGCAAATGCTTCCATTGTTGTAAGTGTTCCTTGTGCCATAATAAAACCTCCATTGTTTGAATTGTTATTGTTGTTAGCTGCTCCGTTGTTTAAATTGTTGTTCATCATAATTTTAATCTCCTGTTCTTTCATAATTTTTCCGTATTCAGTTGTCATTTCTGTTTTAGGCATATCAGCCTTAAGTGCACCAAGGGAATCACCTCCTTTCCGTAAATTAGGGCAAAAAAATAAAGCCATATCGGCTTCATCATCCTTCTACTGGAACTCATCCAGAATATTGCTTGCTTCTGTCAGAAACTTTAATGCTGTGTGTACTCCCAAGTAAAAGCCCTGCTTTCGGCACCACCTCCTTTCCGTAAAAATGGGTACAAAAAAGAAGGTATATTCCAACCTTCCTCTCAAATGCCTATGAATATAAGAAATGACACCACCTCAACCCTTGATTTATCGTCATGGGCGAAGCGGTGTCACTACTTACAAGTTTTGATACGTCTTTTACATATATTTCTTTTTTAATCTGATAAACTCTTCTGCAAATTTTTCTGCAATATCTCTACCTCCACTTACTTCCAATGTTTCTCTATTATATTGAGCTTTCTTTGACCAATTATATGAACCATGTATCGTCGTTTGTAAATCTATTACACAAAACTTATGATGCATTATATTTTCAAAATACCCTTCTGGTTCAATACGGTATGTATTAAAATACTCTTCAAATGGCAATCCAGTATTTCTATTTATCTTGTCATCTATTATAATAACCTCGATACTCAGACCTTGCTGTTGTTTTTTTACTAACTCTTTAAACAAAACCTCATCCGTAAACCATGCTACAGCTACCCATATCGTAAACTTTGCACATCTGATTTGCTCAATTATCTGTCTCTGTAAATCTTCAAACATAACATCTGGTTCAACAACTTCCGAAACTTTCCTTGTGCCTGGCTTTATTACGACATCCCAAATATCATATTCATCGGTTTCTTCATATAAATCATAACACCATTGTTTCAAAGCTTCATAATGCTTCTCTAAGCTCTTCTTATATTCGGGCGGTATTCTAATTTCAAGATTTTCATAAAACTGCCAATTACGTCGGGCAAATTTACTTGTTTTCTCAAATGTTATGTATGAATACTGTAGTAATGATAATAACTCTTCCTTTTCTTCGTAATCGCTGTATCTAATTGTCCTAATCAGTCCTTCACGCATATTTTGCTCTGTCATCGAAATCACCTACCCCATTTCTCTTCTATCTTATCCCAGATATTCTTAGGTATCTCTATTCCTGATGACTGAGTAGACCAATGATACTCTGGTGCTACCTCCTGCAACACATCATAAGTAAGAATACCCTCTGTTTCATAGTCTATAATTTTATCAAACTGTATGTAGATTCTTCGTGCTTTCTTTCCTTGTGCGTTTTTCTCCGAATCCCAATGAGTACCCTCAAATACATCTGTAATTGCAATTCCACTTGCAACAATACCTCGTGGCTCTGAACCAAGCTTAATCATAAATACCCTATCCCCAGCTTTTATACTCTTATTCACACCACACGTCCACTTAGAAAAAGCCTTCCCGACCTGTTCTATTTCTTGTATCATTTCTTTGTAACCATCTAATTTGTCATCCCACGCCCAACGCTCTTGATTCCATGTTAATAACCAACACTTTTTTTCCATCGTCTATACCTCGCTTTCCTATAATTGTTTCTGTAAGTCCTTAACCTTCTGCCTTCGCTTCATATTATCTTCTTCCAAAAATGCCAGTAATAACAACTGATATGTGTCATCATACCATTCTTCCAGCTCCTCTGGCGATAATTGTTGTGTGAAAACTTCAGCCTTTTCCCCTTCTACATTATTGTGGCGAATATTTAGTTTATTCAATAGACATCCTATTTCACTTGCCAATGTGTTATTTATTGATTTAATCTGCTTCTTTTTACCTTCAAATTTATCAGCTAATGCTTTTAGAATTTGCTTTTTTCGTACCAAATCTCCCTTTAACAAATAATGATTATATTCAATAACTGTATATGCCGTCTCATCTTCCATAATTTCAGCAACAGCTGTAGCCGCCGCACACTTTTCAACCAAAATTGTTTTCTCTTCTTCCTCAAATACTTTAACATCATAATTAAGGCTATTCACCACGTTGACCACATTCTGCTGTAGCATCCCGAACTCTTTACTCCATTCCGAATCCTCAGGCATATATGCATCACACAATGACATTACATTAAGTATGTACTCTAACAATATCAAAACCTGTTTATCATCTAATCCATGTTTTATATCTTCATCTGTTATTCTTAATCTTTCTCTCATCTGTTTACTTGATGTAACATACTTCCTGTTTTTCCATAAGTGTATACATTCTTGGTCAAAATTATCTTCAAGACTATAATTAATATTGAAGCCATAAATTCTTGTTTCATTAAAAAGTCTCATTATAGTCTCTATCTCATATTCTAAATCCATTTCTTGCATCAAACTCTGCATCGTTTGGCGTAAAATTGGCGTATGGCGTGGTGTTCAAACCTCGCAAAGCCAGTATTTAAGCCACTTTATTTGTCCAACGACTTCATCGTCGGGATGACTTTCCGACACTTTACAAATGATTACACATCTTTGTAAATACTACAAATCCGCCGTTTTGTCTCGCTATATAGATTACACATGATTCCATATGATATATGACTTTTGCATAATTTCTGCATAAAAGTATGAATTCCACAAGCCTGTTGCCATTGACACAATACTAATTGTTATTGTCATGTTTTTCTTTCTTATGCATTTTAATAATGCTACCATTATCTAACAACATAAAAGCTTCTTTTTTCTTCTTTTTGGAAAACTCTGCGTAAACATCTAATGTCGTCGTTATTTCTTTATGCCCCATCACTTCCTGTATCAGTTTTACATTTACATCCTGCTCACACAATCTGGAGCAAAAGGTATGTCTTAACTGATGGTTGGTGAAATGCGGCAATAACAATGGACGTCGTTTCTCTCGCTTCGCCTTTATCTCTTCTTCACTGTTGTATACCTGACGAATTCGTTCTATCTGCTTATTCAAGCAACCTTGGTTATAGAGATTATCAAAGCGATTGGTAAATACAAAGCCTGAGTATCCATCCAGTTTGTATTTGCTAAAACCATGTTCTTTCTGCCACTCATACTCTTCAAGCAGCGCTTCTCTAACCGGTTCTAACATCGGTATGATGCGGACTCCATTCTCTGTCTTTGGAACACCGATTGCCCATCGGCTTTTCCTGTCTCCATGAGTGTAATAAACTGCCTGATGATTTACATCAATGTAATTCTCTTCGAAATTTACATCATCCCATCTTAGTCCACTAAACTCGCCCAGACGCATCCCTGTTCCTATCAACACTGTAAAAACAATATACCAACGTCTCATTTCCTCATGCTCTGCAAGATACTGTAAAAACGCATCCTGTTCTTCCTCTGTCAGTGCATGCCTCTTATCCTTTTCCCAGAAAGCACTACGTTTAATCTCTGCCATCACATCATTGCAAGGATTTTTCATAATGATATCATTACGAACTGCCAGCTGCATGGATGGTCGGACTACAGTATGTATGCTTTCTAACGTAGACGCTTTCATCATATCGTTTTGCAAGATGGATAGATAGAATTCTTTCACATCCGTATACTTGATAGAACCTACTTTTCGTTTTCCAAAACTGTCACGAACGAAATGATTGTACATGTAGATATAATTGGAACGTGTAGTCTCCCTTATATCAGTTTTCAAACGCATATACTCATCAAACATATCATTCAAGGTCTTAGTTCTTGCAAGATGACTATCCAATCCATCCATCATCGCTTTCTTAATCTGATCTTCTTTCACCCGAAGCTCCGGTAGTGATGGTGCATAAACTGTCCGTCTCTTTCCGTGATGCATATACTGATAATAATATCCGCCTGCTGCATGTTCATTTTCGCCCCTGTAAAGAGCTCTTCCTTTTTTGTCTTTTCTGGCACTTGCCATAGTATCACCTCGTTTCTAAATAGTAACGAGCCTCAACCAATGTGCTATAAAATATCATCCTTTGACAACAACTTGTGTGTTGTCATTATACCTTTTACGCACTTCCTCAGTCAAGACACGCCTGTTAATCTTTACTCTCTAACTTCAAAAGAATCAATGTATTCATCCAGCTTCTCTGTATTCACAAGAACCGTTCCACGAATCTTACGTACCGCTCCGGCTTCCTTGGCAATCTTCATGAAATTCTGAATCCCTAAGGAATATAGTTCTGCACCGTCTTTGTAACGGACGAATTTCTTATTCAATGATTTCTCTTTCTCCAATAGTTCTTCCCTCCTTTTGTCTTCTCTCTTTAATCATCTTAATTTGATATCGGATATCCGCAATCTCATCGATTGGAACTAGTTGAAAAATAACATTTTTTCCATTGCAATCTGCAACAACAGTCCACTCTCCCAACAAGAGTTCCTTTGCTAATTCAATCTTTTGTAAATATGGTCCTTCTGCCTTTGCTAAATCCATTACTTGCTGTGCCTTAAAATCATGTGCCATAATGTTTCTATTTTCCAAGATAGAAATAACATAATTTGCATCCAAATCCATTTCTATTGCATCCTTCAACATATGATACAAATTCGGGCTACTATCAAAATCTGCAACCATTGCATACTGAGACAGTTTGATATGATTCGAATAATCGCTTTCCATAATCTCTAACACTGCTCGTTTTCTCAAATCCATATCATTCAAATACTTCTTTTGCCTAGCAACACGTTCTTCTCTTGTAATAGTGTTAGCGAAATACCTTTGTCTAAGTTGCCAAATTAATCCATCAATCTTATCAATGGTTTTCTCGTTCATCAGCTTTCTAAATACAACTTTCCTGTAATTATCCAGCGTCAATAATGTTCCCATTGACACCCTTCCGAAATCCAAAAACTTTTGCCCATTTACCTCATCGTAAAAAATAACCGGATTAGGAAGCAACTTATCTTCTCTTAATCTCTGTGGAATGGAATCACTTAGTTTTTTAGCATCCACTTCGTCTTTTGTCGCTCCTGCAGCTTTTACAGAATCCACCAAAATCATTGGTTTATTGATTTTCAAGTCTGCCACTTGTAGTCTCAATTCTTCAATTTCGTTTAAAAGGTAAGCGCTTAAAATTTAGCCGTTTGGCTGTTTAGCACCTTTTTTCTGATTTTG
>CAMBLS010000166.1 GCA_945868485.1 uncultured Lachnospiraceae bacterium
TCTTTCACTCTCATCTTTATTTTCTTATTCAACTGACAAATTCTTTACTCTATAGCATACGTGATTTAACTTTTTTGTTAGCGTGATTTCAGTTTTTAATTTGTCTTCCCTCATGATTCATATGATAATTGTCTTTGTAAATCAGTTCCGAAATTGGTACAAATGTATAGCCCTCATTTTTTAGGGTGGCAATTAAGGTGTCCAGTGCCTGAGCTGTATATTTTGCACCATTATGACATAAAATGATTGAACCATTGCCAAGGTGCTTATGCTGGGTAACAGTTTTAATGATAGAGTCTACGCCGTAGTCCTTCCAGTCCAGAGAATCAACATCCCACTGAATCGTATAATACCCACAATCCTTTGCCACATTTACCACCGCATTATCATAATCTCCGTAGGGCGGTCTGAATAGAAACATTTCATATCCCGTAAGCTCCTGTACTTTCTGATGAACTTTCATCAATTCTTCTTTCTTTTCACTATCTGAAATCTGACTCATATTTTTGTGATTTTCACTGTGATTGCCAAGATCATGGCCTGCTGTCAAAATCGCCTTCACATCATCTGGATATTTTTCTACCCAGCCGCCTGTCATAAAGAAAGTAACATGTATTCCATGCTTTTTTAAAATTTCCAAAATTTTAGCGGTATCTTCGTTCCCCCATGGCAATGATAATTTGCGGACTATATTTCCATTTTCCCCTTGAAGCTGTTTACAAAAAGGAGTACAATCTTCTCATACTAAGGAGAAGGTGTTACTATGATATTAAAAAACAAAAGAAACGAAAAACTCATGCAGGCGCTTTCAGAATTACAGGATGCCGATTATAAGCTTTCCAGCCAGAAGCTATCAGAAATCTACGAACGTCTGTTAAAGGGAAGGGAACAGTTCGAACAGGTTTATGAACAGAACATTTCTGCAGTTATGCAGATTAGTTCATTGGATTTAACTTTGCATCATTATACAGAATGTCTTGAGAATTTTTCTAGAAGCGTGGCAGATGCAGCTAAAGCCATTCACGCCTCCAGCGAAGAAACCTCCGCTGTGGCAGGTGCTGTTTCCAACCAGCACGAAGAACTTACCAACACAATTATTAATGCATCCGAGGAATCCAGCAGCGTCTATAAGACGATTGAAGAGGGACAGGCAGAACTGACCTATATCAAGAATCTTTCTGACACTACCATTTCTGCTTCTGAGGAAATGAAAAATGATATGGATCAGCTTGATCACATCATTAACGATATGAATGAGGTTATCGAAGGAATTAATTCCATTTCTTCCCAAACCAATCTGCTCTCTTTAAACGCTTCCATAGAAGCAGCAAGAGCAGGTGAAGCCGGAAAAGGATTTGCCGTTGTGGCTGACGAACTCCGTAAATTGGCAGATGAGACCCAAACACTGACTGGCACCATGGGGAATTTCGTGGAGGATGTAAAAAGAGCCTCCAGAAAGAGCGTAGACAGTGTGGCTGGCACCATTACCGCTCTAGAGACAATGACCAATAAAATTACTCATGTATGGTCTATCAACGAAACAAACCAACAGCATATTGCCAAGATTACAGATAACATCAACGCCCTTGCTTCTGTCAGTGAAGAAATTACCAGTTCCATGATGGAGCTGGAAAATCAGGCAATTGAAATACAGGAAGAATGTAAAACTTTGTCAGAGGACACAGATCATCTTAAGGATCTCGGAATCCGTGTAAAGGCTTCCATTGAACCAGTCGCTCAAATTGAGAAAACATTAGATAGCAACGCCAAAATGATGGGTAAAATGTCTCAGGATGCCTTTTATGCCCTTGAGAAGAAAGAGTTCGTCAAGTATCTGGACAAAGCAATCAATGCACATAAAATTTGGCTGGTCAATTTAAAAAATATTGTAAAAAATCGTACCGTTATGCCTTTACAGCTAGATGATACCCAATGTGGTTTTGGGCATTTCTATTATTCCATCACACCTAAGTATTCTGAGATTACCGATTTGTGGAATGGTCTTGGTGCCAAGCATAAAAAATTTCACCATTATGGCGAGGATGTCATCAAGGCATTGTTTGCAGAAGACCACAGCGAGGCAGAGCACATTTGCCAGGAAGCAGAAGAATATTCCAAAGAGCTGATTCATGATCTTGAAGAAATGAAAGCCAGAATCTCTTAAGTGGATTGCAAATTGCACATCAATAACTTCATATGAAGCAAAATCAGAACTCCAATCGTCAATCTGCGGTTGGAGTTTTTTGCATATTGGAAAAGCCTCTTTTCATATGCTGTATACAAACAGGCAAAGGCGATCTGATGATTTCCCGGAAGGAAGTAATATATTGCAGAAACAAACACTTTCAAACTCCTCATATACCATTGAACGAATTTTCCTTAACAAATTCTCTGTAGAAGAATTGTTATGCCGCATGATTTCCTCCCATACAAATATCTATGAAACAGCCATGCACAATAAGGAAACAGACCATGAACTCTGATTACCTCTATCATTCAGCAGCTTACATCCGTTTATCAAGAGAAGATGGCGACAAGGCAGAAAGTGACAGTATTGCCAATCAAAAGAAACTGATTGCAGATTATTTGAAGGATCAGTCAGACTGCATCCTCTATGATACCTATGTGGATGATGGATTCTCAGGAACCACATTTTCTCGCCCTGGTTTTCAGAAAATGATTTCTGATATTGAATCAGGAGCCGTTAACTGCGTAATTGTAAAGGATCTCTCACGATTTGGAAGAGATTACATCGAAACTGGGAAATATCTGGAACGATATTTCCCAGATCATGCCGTGCGTTTTATTGCCATCACAGATCACATTGACAGCGCTAAACGGGCATATGATATGCTCCTTCCAATCAAAAATATTTTCAACGAACAATATGCCCGTGACATCTCAGGTAAAATTCATGCCTCGCTTTCTGCCAAACAAAAATCAGGTGAATTTATCGGTGCCTTTGCCTCCTATGGGTATCAAAAATCTCCTGCCGATAAGAACAAACTAGTCATAGACACCTATGCTGCAGCAATTGTTAAAAAAATTTTCAATCTGTATACTGAAGGCTGTGGGAAGCTTCGCATTGCCTCCATACTAAATAGAGAAGGTATCCCCTGCCCTTCGGAATATAAAAAACTAAGCGGTCAGAACTACCGGAATTCCAACCGTCTTGAGTCCACCTCCTATTGGACCTACTCCACGATCAATCGAATTCTCCATAATGAGATGTATCTGGGGAATATGGTACAGGGTAAAACCTGCCAACAAATGCGAAATAAGTCAAGGGAAAAG
Source organism: uncultured Lachnospiraceae bacterium (assembly GCA_945868485.1). Taxonomy (GTDB): domain Bacteria; phylum Bacillota; class Clostridia; order Lachnospirales; family Lachnospiraceae; genus Suilimivivens. The sequence goes on from CAMBLS010000166.1 coordinate 3,295, forward strand.
AACCCTTCAGAATGGGTGATTGTTCCCGGAACCCACGAACCAATCATCGACATATTCACCTGGCAAAAAGCACAAGATCTTTTATGCCGCAGAACACGAAACCTTGACCTTGACTCAAGCAGGAACATTTTTGCAGGCTTCCTAAAATGTGGTGATTGTGGCAGATCTTTAGTTAAAAAGAGGGATTGCTTTTACTGCGGCACCTATGTCCGTTCCGGCAGACAGTACTGCACTCCTCACCTGATAGCACGGAAAACGCTGGAAAACATTCTATCAGAAGATCTTCATACAGTTATCCGAAACACGGACAATCTAGAAAAAATCATTGCCTTACAAGATTGCGGAAAAGTTTCCGGCAATCAGACAAATAAGTCCGAAAAGACTCGCATACAATCGGAACTTAACAAGACTCGCAGGATGAAAAAAGCGGTTTATGAAGATTACCGTGAAGAACTGATTTCCAGAGAAGAATTTATCAGTTACAGGAAGGATTATACACAAAGAGAGGAACTGCTAATCAATCAACTATCCTGCTTAGAAGGAAACGCAACTGCACAGACAACAGAAACTATTTTTGAAACACCTTGGATTCAGCACCTGCTGGAATACGGAAGCATCCAAAACTTGGACAGAGAAGTCATCATTGCAATGCTTCATGAAATACGAGTGTATGAAAACCACCACATCAAAATCATTTATAATTTTTCAGATAAGTAGGAAAATTTTTTACCGCAATTTTCCGTCGGCACATGCCGCATCAAAGGACAATGAAATCTTTTTCTCTGATGTTTCCACGCAATAGATTGGCAGCTCCCGTCCGTCAACGCTATTACTTACCGTCACGCTTCCTCCTGCCGCCACCATCACGCCACGGAGCACCGCACATGCTGCAAGCACAAACGTGCCATACTTAAGGTACCGTATCATTTTCTTCTTATCACTGTTATTTTTGATCTTTTCTATGTATTTCCTCATAGCTAAAAACACCTGTCAAAATTATTACTACAGTTTATGAAAAATATTTTTGTCCATATGAGTCCCGCTTCAAATTTACTAATTACTACAGTGTCATATTCACCACTCTCTGTAACAGTTTGCCCAGCAAAAAAATGTCGAAGTCTGTTGCGTTACGTAATTTCTCCTGCTATATTGATTGTAGAAATGGAGGCGTGAAGGATGAGCAATTCAATTTATGTGCTTTTATGGTTTTTTGTTCTGTACTCACTGATTGGCTGGCTGCTCAGCACTGCAATGGCAGCAATAAGAGAAAAGAAATTTGTTGATGTGGGTTTTCTGTATGGGCCTTATTGCCCTGCCTACGGAACTGTAGCGGTGCTGTATGCCATCTTTCTGCCGGAACTGGAAAACAACCTTTTCTTTTTGTTCCTTGGCGGCACAGTTCTTTCGTTTGTAGTGGCTCTCGGAACGGGCTTTGTGCTGGAACGCATTTTCCACCGGAAATGGTGGGATTATTCAAGAAAACGGTTCCAGTTTGGAGGATATGTCAGTCTTCCTTATATAGTTGTCTGGGGTCTGATGGCTGTTTTATGCATTTTGTTTGTAAACCCGCTTTTAAGCAGCATCATTTATCTGATTCCGAAATCCATAGGTAACATTATTCTTTTACTGATCGGTATTATTATACTGATTGACTTTATCGGAACCATCAGCGGTATTCTGTCGCTTCGTTCCCATGTAAAAAAAGCTTCACTGATCTATGAGGTATCTGAAAATCTGCAAAAAGCAACTGAAGCCATGGGGGCAGGTGTAACAGGATGGGTCTTAAAACACTTAAAAAAGGCTTACCCTAACCTGGATGAAGAGTCTCTGTTAAAGGCAAAGCTGGAAAAAGAACGACAACGAGAGCAGGAAAAGCTTAACGCCGAAGTATTTGCAGCGGGCTGCTCCTTTTATAAACTGGTTTGCCTGTTCTTTCTGGGCGCATTTCTGGGTGATCTGACGGAAACCATCTTCTGCTTTGTTACTTCTGGAAGGCTGATGAGTCGAAGCAGTGTGGTTTATGGCCCGTTCAGCATTGTCTGGGGACTTGGCTGCGTGCTCCTGACTGCAATTCTATACCATTACCGCAACCGCAGTGACCGCTATATCTTCGTGTTTGGAACAGTTTTAGGCGGTGCTTATGAATATATTTGCAGCGTGTTTACTGAGCTTGTCTTTGGCACGGTATTTTGGGATTATAGTAAAATTCCCTTTAATCTGGGTGGAAGAATTAATCTGCTGTACTGCTTTTTCTGGGGAATTGCTGCTGTTGTATGGCTAAAAATTTTATATCCTCTTTTTTCAGGATGGATTGAGAAAATCCCGAAAAAGACCGGCATCCTTCTGACATGGGTAATGATTATATTTATGATCTTTAATATCATCATGTCCGGTCTGGCAATGGGACGCTACTCAGTCAGAAAGACAACGGGACAGCCCGCTGATAATGCCTTGGAATATTTTCTTGATAATCATTTCCCGAATGAACGGATGGAACGCATTTATCCCAATGCAATTATTGTAGATACCAAATAATGGAAGCATCTTCTGGAAGATGCCTGATTCTCTGGCGTTGCAA
>CAMBLS010000167.1 GCA_945868485.1 uncultured Lachnospiraceae bacterium
GAGCAGTCTGGAAGCTCGTCGGGCTCATAACCCGAAGGTCATAGGTTCAAATCCTGTCCCCGCTACTAGATGCCCAGATAGCTCAGTTGGTAGAGCAGAGGACTGAAAATCCTCGTGTCACTGGTTCGATTCCGGTTCTGGGCACTTTATTTTAAACATATATTGTTTTATGCGGGTGTAGTTCAATGGTAGAACACCAGCCTTCCAAGCTGGATACGTGGGTTCGATTCCCATCACCCGCTTTTTTATTTTAAGGGAAACCAATTAAATCAATGGTTTCCCTTTTTCTCAATTTGTGTTGTGTTTTTCGGATAATATATTAGTTACTCTATCAGTGGAAAGGAATTTGCTAAAGAAAGCAAAATAAATGTTTGAAAGTAAAAACTTTTAAATAGAAGCTAAGCTGTCTTGAAAAGTGTAATCATTGATATTACAATATTAGCAAAGTAAAATAGAATGAAAATGAGGAGCTTGCTTATATGCAGATTTCAAGTCGATTTACACTGGCAATTCACATTTTTGCCTGCATTGATACTTTTGGAAATGAATGCAAAGTAACAAGTGACTTTCTTGCAGGAAGTACCAATGTAAATCCTGTTATTATACGGAAAATTTTAGGACAGCTTAAAGGAGCCGGTTTGATTGATGTGGCGCGAGGAACAGGTGGTACTACTGTTGCCAAGCCATTAGATCAAATAACTTTCTTAGATGTGTATCGTGCGGTGGAATGTGTTGAAAATGGTGATCTATTTCATTTCCATGATAATCCCAATGACAGCTGTCCTGTAGGAAGAAATATTCATCAAATTTTAGATGACAAGCTGCTTCGGGTACAAAGTGCTATGGAAAAGGAACTTGCTTCTATCACATTAGAAGAATTAAAGCAGGATACAGAAAAGTATATACAGCAGGAGTGTAAAAATAATTCTTAAAACAAATAATTTAGAAAATTCAAGGCTTTGAGAAGAAACGCCTTGTTTTTTTAGTTTTCGATGTAACTATTGACATTACAACAACGCTATGATAATATAATCGCACAAGATGTAACAATAAACATTACAACAAAATAAAGGAGGTATTATTATGAAGATTGCAGTAGTGTGTGCAAATGGTAGGGCAGGTCAACTTATTGTAAAGGAGGCAGTAGACAGGGGACTGGATGTAACAGCTATCGTCAGAGGAGAAAATAAGTCTGTTGCCCCACATTCTGTAAATAAGGATCTTTTTGCTCTTACATCAGAAGACTTAAAAGATTTTGATGCAGTAGTTGATGCATTTGGAGCATGGACAGAGGATGTTCTTCCACTTCATAGCACATCACTCAAGGTATTGTGTGACGCTCTTTCTGGTACAAATACAAGACTTCTTGTAGTCGGCGGTGCTGGTAGCCTTTATGTGAATCCGGAACATACAGCCATTGTTTCTGACGGTCCGGACTTTCCACCACAGTTTCTTCCACTAGCACAGGCCCAAGGTAAGGCACTTGCTGAGCTTCGCGAAAGGACTGATGTGAAATGGACATTTATCAGTCCGGCAGGAGACTTTCAGGCAGAGGGTGAACGCACCGGAAAGTATATTCTTGCAGGTGAGGAATTAACACTGAATGACAAAGGAGAAAGTATCATCAGTTACGCTGATTATGCAATTGCTATGGTTGATGAGATTACAGAGGGCAATCACATTCGGGAGAGAATCTCTGTAGTAAGAAAGTGAAGTGGGCAAATGGAACATGTTGTGAATCTTATAGAAGAATCCGACACCATACTGGTTGGTGCAGGTGCAGGAGCTTCAGCAGCAGCTGGTCTTACTTATAGCGGTACACGTTTTACAGATAACTTTGGCAAATTTATCAAAAAGTATGGTACTATGTATATGACAGATATGTATGCTGCAGGTTTTTTTCCCTTTCCATCGCAGGAAGCAAAATGGGGATATTGGTCAAAACACAGCATGATAAACCGTTTTTTGCCACCCGCTCTTCCTTTATACAAACAGCTTTTTGAGTTGGTAAAGAATAAAGATTATTTTGTATTAACTACCAATGTAGATCATCAATTTCAAAAGGCTGGTTTTGACAGTAACCGTATCTTTGCAACACAGGGTGATTACGGAAATATACAATGCGAAAAGGGCTGTCATCAGAAAATATATGATGCTGAAAAGCTATTTCGTCAGATGGATCAGGCAAGAAAAGACTGCCTGATTCCCTCCTATATGGTTCCGAAATGTCCGGTATGTGGTGGCAATATGACTATGCATTTACGTTGTGATCAGTATTTTGTAGAAGATGAAAGCTGGCATGAGGCGGCAGGTAGATATGCTGATTTTCTCAAAAAAATTGGACACAAAAAAGGGGTACTACTGGAATTAGGAGTAGGTTTTAACACCCCTGGTATCATTCGTTTCCCGTTTGAAAAAATGGTTCGGGAAAATAGTAATCTATCACTGATTCGCTTGAACCTGAATGAAGCAGTTGTGCCTGAAGGTTTAGGAAACAGAGCCATTGGCATGAATGGGGATATGGCGGGCATTATATCTGAAATATGTGATGTAATGGAAAAGAAAGCAGGTGCTTCATATGAAAGCAAATGATAATGTTGATAGATTGCTTAATAAGCTGAAGGAAGATTCTGCTCGCTACAAGAACCTTGAAACTGGGAGTTATAGCTCGATCGAGAAGAAAAACGCAATCCGTTCTCTTATGAATATCCGTATGCCGGGAGCTGCATCAAATGAATTGCTGCAATTGCAGGATAGGTATTTACAAGAAGAGCTTTCCGAAAAAGGCATTGTAACTTTATCGGACATTCCTACAATAAAAGAACAATATGGCAGTCTGTCTCCTTTTGCAGAAAAAATATCACTTTGGCAGGGAGATATTACAAGGCTAAAGGTCGGTGCAATTGTAAATGCAGCCAATTCACAGATGTTAGGTTGTTTTGTGCCATGTCATCGCTGTATTGACAATGCGATTCACAGTGCTGCTGGTATTCAGCTGCGAGAAGAGTGTAATCATATTATGCAGGAAAGGCAGATTCGTTATGGCAGACAATATGAGGAGCCTACAGGCACAGCCACTCTGACAAAAGGCTATAATCTTCCCTGTGATTATGTCATTCATACAGTGGGACCAATTGTATATGACAGGGTAAATGATAAGCTGCGTCAGGAGCTTCGAAATTGCTATAAAAGTGTTTTGCAGTGCTGTGAAGAAAATAAAATAAAATCTGTTGCATTTTGCTGTATTTCAACAGGAGAATTTCATTTTCCGAATGATGAGGCGGCAGGAATTGCCATGAAAACGATAGTAGATTTTTTGAAAATACATGATAATATGGAGCGCATTATTTTTAATGTCTTTAAGGATAGTGATAGAGAAATCTATGAAAAAAAATTGAAAATGCATATTTAAAGAGGGCACTTTCCACTAAAGGAGAGTGCCCATTTTCTTTTATTATCTTAATATAGCTGTCAACTCTTTCATCAGCTCACGTACATTGATTGGCTTGGCAATATGTCCATTCATACCTGCTTTTACAGCTTCACGTCTATCTTCTTCAAAGGCATTGGCTGTGATAGCGAGAATCGGGATGTCTGCCTTTTCTTTATCCGTCATGGAACGAATTGTGCGTGTTGCTTCATAGCCGTTCATGACCGGCATCTGTATATCCATTAGAATAAGATCATAATAATGAGATGCCGCATGGTTCAACATATCTACACATATCTGCCCATCCTCGGCTCTTTCTATTTCAAACCCTGCTTCACCAAGTATCTCCATCGCAATTTCTGCATTCAGTTCGTTGTCTTCAGCCAGCAGAATGCGTTTTCCTTTGAATGCGCTTGGATTGATTTCAATGTGTTTATGTTCTATCAGATCTGATTTCTGGGCAATCCTGTGTGGTATTGTAACGATAAAGGTACTGCCGACACCTTTTTCACTTTCCACGACAATTGTTCCGTTCATATAGTCAAGGAGCTTCTTCACGATTGGCATTCCAAGTCCGGTTCCTTCTACACGATTTTCCGTCGTAGAATATTCGCGGGAAAATTCCTCAAACAAGTGAGGAATGAATTCCTGGTCCATCCCCATTCCTGTATCAGAAATTGTTGTCTGATAGAGTACATAGCCATCGCGATTGCAAGGAATCTCTTCCAGATGCATATTGACCTTTCCACCGGAATTTGTGTATTTATAAGCATTGGAAAGAATATTCAAAAACACTTCTCTAAGTTTTATAGTGTCACAGAAGACATATGGATGCTGCACGATTATCTGGCGGGTAAAATCAATACCTTTCTGTTCCATCATTTCGTGAAATACGGAATACAAGGTATCATTAAACTGCTCTGCACTCCATGCTGTTTCCTCAAATTCCAGTGTACCTTTTTCAATACGTGCCATTTCCAGTACATTGTTGATGATAGAAAGCAACACACTACTTGAATTTTGTATCTTTTTCAAATAGTCAGCTCTTTTCTCTGGATCTGTCTGATATTTCTCCAGAAGATCTGTAAAGCCAATGATAGCGTTCATCGGAGTACGAATATCATGTGACATATTGAAAAGAAAATTTGTTTTTGCGGCATTAGCATCTTCTGCAATTTTTGCGGCTTTCTGTAATTCCTGATTTTGTTTCTCAATTTTTTGTTGCATTGCAACATTCTGACTGTTCAAAAGATTTAATTGCTCAAAAAGCTGATCATTGGCAGCTCTTCCGGAAACCTGCTGAATGAGCCTCTCATTTCCTTCTGCATTAAGTGCATTGAAAACCTGCATGCCTCGATCTTCTGCAGGTCTGCACATTACAGCGTATTTTCCGTCTCCAATATCACTAAAAATTGCTTCAATCCATGCCTTATAGAATGGGTCATAATAAACAGGACTATTACAGTGGCTATTTCCAGCAATGGGGCAATGAAGGCATGGTTCATCTCTCTTCATGGTTGCCTTGTAACAATAATCACCCACTTTTATGCCTTCATAAGTTTCAGCAACCGACTGATTAAAATCAATCAGCCTGAAATCCTCTGAAATCACATAATAATCATTCGTAAATATCTTCTTTTCATTAGTCTCTTTTTTAGCCATAGAAGCCGATTTCCCCGTTACACCTTTCAATAAATGAACACAATATGAATCTAATCTTGTATTCAAAATTATAGCAATTGAGAGTATAAATAGCAAGAAGGGCTATTGCACGATTACTGCCAGTGCAACAGCCCCAATTTTATAAACAATCCCCTTTTAAGCTAGTAACATTTTTTACATGGCGTAAACCCATCTGCTATTGCTGTTTCTACAGAAACTTGTCTCGGGTTTTTCATATTACTACATGAAGACTTAATATGATATTTTACACCCCCATTTGTTGGTACCCAAACAAGAATATCAGAGGATCCACTATTTACCGAAGAACCTACAGAGGCTTTCGTATTTGTAGTTTTGCTCTTTTGATTAGATGCGTTTTGAGTGGTATCTGTTGATTTAACAGTTGTTGTGTCGGCAACAGCTTTTCTTCCCTCAGCCTTACCATATTGTACATAATGTTCATATAGAGATGCTTCATCGGTTCCAACAGCAGCTTTTATGTCCGGATAGGTTTCTGCATAGAATTCAGCGTCAAAAATGGTTCCGTCAGGCATTGTCTTTGGTGCAGCATAAGCTGTCATTCCTGTTAGAATCAGACTTGTTATAAAAGCACAAATTACAATTATTTTTCTTTTCATTGATTTATCCCCTCCCGCATATACTAATGTGTTAATATAATTATTTTATATCTGTTTTGTTCTAGCAACAATGGCGCTATAGTTCCGATAGTGTAAATTTACCTTCGGATTTAATGGGACAGAGTTCACCCACGATGCAC
>CAMBLS010000168.1 GCA_945868485.1 uncultured Lachnospiraceae bacterium
TAAATATATCACTACAGACATTTATGGAAGTGTCAATGCAAGCGGTATATTGATTAATCTGCATGGGCAGGTAATAGGCATGATTGATATGTCGAATAGCCCTGCCGACATGAAAAACCTAATTAGTGGAATTGGTATTTCAGAACTCAAAAAGGTAGTGGAAAGACTTTCTAATGATAATGATATTGCTTATTTCGGAGTTTATGGAACAGATGTAACAGAGGAAGCAAACGTTAAAATGGGCGTTCCATTTGGTGCATATATTATGGAAATTGATATGGATTCTCCGGCAATGGACGCAGGTATTCAAAGCGGTGATGTGATTATCAAACTGGATGGAACAGAAATTGTGAGTTATCAGCAGATGGTTAAGGAACTTCTTTTGAAGGAGCCGGAAAAAGAAATTCAAATTGGAATAATGAGAGAAGGGCCGGATGGCTATACTGAGATGGAGCTTAGCGCAGTGCTTGGCCTGAAAAAGTAATAAAGCAGGAGATAAAAGAGCATGAAATTTATTAAAGATTATAATGATGGTGACAGAGTATTTGATATTTATCTTTGCAAGCATAAGGTGGCAGCAGTGACCAAAAATGGCAAGCCATATGAGAGCTTAATTTTACAGGATAAAACAGGAACTTTAGATGCTAAAATATGGGACCCCAACAGCGCAGGAATTGCAGATTTTGATGTGCTTGATTACATAGAAGTATATGGAGAGGTAACAAGTTTTCAGGGTGCCTTGCAGGTCAATGTAAAGCGTATCAGAAAATGTCAGGAGGGGGAATATAATTCAGCAGATTATCTCCCAGTAAGTAAGTTTGATATTGGAGAAATGTATCAGGAATTGCTGGATTATATTAATAAAATTGAAAATAAATATCTAAAGCAGCTTATGAGGATGTTTTTCGTAGAGGATGAGGCTTTTATTAAGAGGTTTAAGCAATCCTCTGCTGCCAAGACCGTACATCATGGATTTGTAGGTGGGCTGTTGCAGCATACCTTAAGCGTGACAAAGCTTTGTGATTATTATTGCAGTGCTTATCCTCTTTTGAACAGAGATCTGCTTATCAGTGCAGCTATTTGCCATGATATAGGTAAGACAAGAGAAATTTCTCTGTTTCCACAAAATGACTATACGGATGAAGGACAGTTTCTAGGGCACATTGTAATAGGAACGGAAATGGTAGGAGAAAAGATTAATAAAATTGAGGGATTTCCGGTTCTGCTTGCCAGCGAGTTAAAGCATTGTATTTTGGCACATCATGGAGAGTATGAATTTGGATCACCTAAAAAGCCTGCCATTATGGAAGCAGTGGCACTTAATTTTGCAGATAATACAGATGCAAAGATGCAGACATTTACTGAAATTCTTGAAAATACTACAGAAACAGGTTGGATGGGATTTAACAGATTGTTCGATTCCAATTTACGTGGAACCAGGATGGAATAGAGGATGCCAAAAAGGAAGTGCTTTCGGGAAAGAGGTAGATCATGAATTATGAGAAAAATCAGATATTGACTGTAGAGATTGTAGATATTACCTCTGAGGGAGAGGGGATCGGCAAGGTAGAAGGATATCCATTCTTTGTGAAAGATGCAGTCATCGGGGATAAAGCCGAGATTCGTGTTACTCGTGTAAAAAAGAATTATGCATATGCCAGGTTAGAGAAGGTGATTACACCTTCTCCTTTTCGTGTTCAGCCAAAGTGTGCCCTTCACAAGCAATGTGGTGGCTGCCAGATACAGGCTATGGGATATGAACAGCAGCTGAAGTTTAAGCAGTCCAAAGTGCGAAATAATCTGATCCGCATTGGTGGTTTCGAGCCGGAGTTCATTGATAAAAGGATGGATCCTATTGTAGGAATGGAAGAGCCATTCCATTACAGAAATAAAGCGCAGTATCCCATTGGTGTGAATAAAGAAGGAAAACCTGTAGCAGGGTTTTATGCGGGAAGAACTCATGACATTATCGCCAATACCCAATGCGCTCTGGGAGTGGAAGAAAATAAAGAAATACTGGAAGCAATCCTTTCCTATATGGAACAATACGGAGTGTCCGCTTACGATGAGGCTACAGGGAATGGTCTGCTTCGCCATGCGCTAATCAGAAAGGGCTTTGACAGCGGAGAAATTATGGTCTGTCTGGTAATTAACTTTAAAGCCGGAAAATCAGGAAAAAATGGAAATGCCGGTAGTCATAGACAGGAATATCTGCCTAAGCAGGAAAAGCTGTTGGAAGCACTCTCGGAAATTTTGGGGATGACAAGCATCTCAGTCAGCATCAATACGGAAAAAACAAATGTCATCATGGGCAAGGAAATCCATACCATCTGGGGAAAAGATACTATAGAGGATACGATTTATGTGAGGGATGTGGAAAAAGATTTCGTATCTGCCGGACGGGGAATTACTTTTGCAATTTCGCCCTTGTCATTTTATCAGGTTAACCCGGTGCAGACCGAAAAGCTTTACAGTCTTGCACTTTCCTATGCAGGACTGACCGGAAAGGAAACGGTCTGGGATTTGTATTGTGGTATCGGAACGATTTCTCTGTTTCTGGCAGCAGATGCAAGGAAGGTTTATGGAGTGGAGATTGTTCCCCAAGCCATTGAAGATGCTAGAAAAAATGCAGAACATAATGGGATTGATAATGCAGAGTTTTTCGTGGGGAAAGCAGAAGAGGTACTTCCAAAGAAATATGAGAAGGAAGGAATTTTTGCAGATGTGATTGTAGTTGATCCTCCAAGGAAGGGCTGCGATGAAGCTTGCCTTGATACTATGCTTAAGATGAAGCCGGAGCGCATTGTGTATGTGAGCTGTGACAGTGCAACGCTGGCAAGGGATCTTAAAGTTCTGTGTGATGGGGGATATGAGATTAAGAAGATAAGGGCAGTGGATATGTTCCCGATGACGGTGCATGTGGAAACGGTATGTTTGTTGTCCAAACTTTTGAATACGAAGACATGAGTAAATATTAATTTAAAAATATGAGCAGAAAATTCAGTTATTTAGTTATGAGGTTTTTAGGTGAACAATAAAAATACGATGAGAATTCTCTACATCATTTTAATGGGATTTGGTCTTCCTATTATGAGATTTATGAGCATGCATTTTGATACTATCAACAATAATGCAGTCAGATTTTTATCAGGTGGTTCTGTATTTATTTTAATTTCCATTTTCAAATTCAATGGAGAATTCGAAAAAATTAAGGAAGAACCGATATTGAGTTTTAAGCTGCTATTGTTGGGTTTTCTTATGACAGGAAATATGTATTTCTATATGAACGGGTTAAGGTATACATCAGCACTAACAGGCAGCATTTTTGGAATCCTTGCCATGCCTCTGGCAGTTGTTATGGCGGCCTTATTTTATCGGGATGAAAGAGGTCGAGTAAAGCAAGTCAATTTTTATATAGGTAGTATCCTGGCTGTAATAGGTTCTTTAATTTTTGTTATTTACGGGAACAAAAATGGGGAAAGCAGTGACTTTTTAAAGGGAGCACTACTTCTGGGAATCGCAATACTGATCCAGTCTTTCCAAAATTTAGTGGTGAAAAATGTAGGCAAAAAACTACACTCTATCGTTATTAGTGCTTCTACTGCAACATTATCAGGAATTATGTATCTTTCAATAGCAATTCAAAGCGGGAAAATAACGCAACTTTCAGAAGTTGGCATCGGGTTATTAGTAGGTCTGGCGTTGGCTGGAATTTATGGAATGCTTACAGGAATGCTAATGGCTTTTTATATTGTTCAGAAGCAGGGGGTTGTGATATTTAATATTTTACAACTTATTGTCCCACTTTCAACAGCAGTGGTTGGATATTTTACCTTGGGTGAGACAATTAACCTGATTCAAGGTGTAGGTGCAGTAATTGTTGTTCTAGGATGTATTTTTGCTTTAAAAGAGAGGAAAAACAATGTATAAAGTAGGAATAATAGGGTTAGGGTGTTTATTGTACAATTAAAATATCAAAAAATGCACAAGGAATAGATTGGCTTTTTAGTGTATGGTGGTATTGGCTACCTGCTGGAATAGGATTTCTATTTCGCTTTGGATTATTAAAATGCAAAATATGGGACTCAGTAATGCGTATTATATTAACATTTGTATACATTTTTTATGGACTGGCAGAAAGCTGTTAAGATCCAGGCGGTACGACAGAAGGTTTGTTGCTAATTATAAAAAGCGTTTTTGTTACCATGCAAACTTTTCAGACAATATGGGGAACTCTATTTGAAGCTGTAGGATTATCAATTTATGGAGAATTCCATGACAAAGGTAGCCCTGCCAAACATGGCAGCACCCCGTTCCATTGCGGAAAAGGTTATGTCGTTAATGGATGTAAAACTCTTTTCTTTTGAAGAATGGATTTCCGAGAAGATACTGACCGGACAATACCGAGAGACTCAAATTTATAACCGTCCGGCTTTACAATATCACTGTCATCGATGTGGATGACAGGTTCGTCCGGAATCCATTTGCGGATAACAGAGAGGTAAGAGCTTAAAGCTTTTGTAGGTGTACCTTTATTCAGGTGCCGGAAGCGAGCATGCCATAAGTCATGTCAGCAGTGAACTTGATGTCTGGTTTAGAAAGATGTCTGGAAATCTTATTGGAAAAAGTTAAAATTTCTCGTTTCAAAGTATAAGTATTTGATGTAGAATAAGTCATAAGGAATCCTTTTTCTTTTTGTTTAGTGGATTATTGTTGTGGTGACTTTATTTTACATCAGAAAGGAATGAGATTCCTTATATTTTGGGCATTTTTTGAAAGTTGTTTATAGCGATGATAATGAAAATGGGGGACTGTGGATAAAAGTACGGAAACTCAAGAAAATACAAAGATGTTGACAATAAATATGCAGGAAAGGAGCTGCCAGGATGGAGAATGAAAAAGGAATAGTTAAATTGACTCGTAAGCAGCTCTATGATGAAATATGGGCTCTTTCAGTTGCAGGGGTAGCCAGAAAATATACCTTTTCCTTCTTCTGGTTAATTGATAACGAAAGACGCAGTTGTTAAGCGTATTCGGAAAGATAAGGCAGAAGTAGTAGAGAAAGTGTATACTGACGTAACAGAAAAATTGGACGTAGCAGCCGAGGAAGATTTACCGCAGAAAAAAGTGGAGAACATACCTGAGTTGCCGAATGGAATTCTTGATTATTTGGATGAGACGGAAAGAAATAAAGTATTAGAATATGCGTGCAATCTGCAGATAAGTCACAGTACACGATTGCATAAAATGTTGGTCCAATACAAGAAGGATATTGCAGATTATATGTCAAAGCTGAAAGAAGCACAGAGTAGACCATACTATAATCCAAGAATTAATAGTGATTTGTCTGTAAAAATTAGAGGAAATATTGTTAGATTTCGTATGGTTGAGAGTCAAGACCAAGTGAAGCATGAAATGACTAAGCAAGAGGCACAGGCGCTCGTTGAATATAATGATGATATCAAAAATCATAGATGGGCTTCAAAACCGCAAATTAGAAAGTGTGACAAGGTATATAATGGTAAACTCGTATTGTGTTTGGGGAGCGAAGCTACATAAGAGAGAACGATTCTGAAAAATTAGAAGATAGACTGGGTGATATTTTGGTTACCCTGTATGAGAAGGCAGAAGAGAATAGAATTGTACGAGAAGCACGTGAAGAGGCA